>CAZXDQ010000244.1:0-3564 GCA_964639405.1 uncultured Syntrophomonadaceae bacterium
AGTAAAGCCAGGCTGAGGACCTGTCCTATCGCCATTTCTGCTGTTTGGTTATCCCCTGATCCTAAGGAACGGGAGATGAGGGAAGCAGCCCCCACCCCTATTCCCACTCCTATAGCCCCCAAGATCATTTGGATGGGGAAAGCGATGGAAAGGGCGGCTATAGCTTCACTACCCAGCCAGCCTATGAACATGGTGTCCACCACATTATAGGTAGCGGCTACCACCATCCCTACGGTAGCAGGTAAAGAAAAGCGGAAGAGCAATTTGGTTATGCTCTCTTTTCCCATCAGGTCAGCGTTATTGGGTTGAGCTCTGTCCTCCATAAGAATCTGCTCCTGGTATTTATACCCTGAGAATAACATAGATGGTTATTCTTGTCTAAGCTTCCCCTGGTCAGATGTTTTCCCCGGGCAAAAGCATCTAAGAGGTATAAGGATCATCTGAAAAGGTGGGCTAACTGCCGGGGTGGGCCAGCCAGCCCAGCCAGTCTAATCCATAAAAAGAAACCAAACCTATTGCTAAGGACCAACATGCCAGGCTGATGGTCATCCAGAAAGCGATGGAGCGAAGGGGGCATTTTAAAGCCAGGGCCAGGAGTAGAGCCGAATAAATACCGGTAACTGCCGGTCCCAGCAGGGCCAATCCTGGAAGCCCGTAACGGTCAAAGATATGGCGGGCCCGTTTTTTCACTTTGCTGGTGGTTTTATCAGCGTTGTCGGTGCTCCCGCCGGAGCCAGGCAGGCATTGGGGGGAGGCAGAAGAAGGAGAATTAGCAGGTATCACTGATTCTCCCGATTCTCGTTCCCTGAAGGAGTATTCTTCTTTTCGTTTCCGGCGCCAGGCTACCCATTTGTTATAAGCCAATATTACTCCCCAGACCGGCAAAGTATTGCCAATAAACGCAACCACGGTAACTCCTACCGGGTTTAAGCCGTAGGCTATGGCCACAGGTATCACTATCAGGATTTCCAACCAGGGAGTGGCAGCCAATAGAAAGACCAGCAAGTGTTCCCCAACGGGTTCCCCAACTGGCGCCAGTACTTCCATAGGAATTCTCCATTCTTGCCTATCCCCAAAGGCTTGGGAGGGGTAGGCAATGTATTTCTTACCATTATTATGTTATAATTAAGTAACTCTCAGGGCAACCCAAAAATTTGGTCCACTTTGGAAGTAAGCTTTTTTGAATTAGCCAGTTACCCTTGGGTTCGCCTGGGTTCGCCGTTATTGTACTTTGCACCTTTTCCTATAATCCTTAATGGGGACTTGCTTGGGAGGGGAAGAAAGGGAAGCAAAGCAAAGCAGGGGCTCAGAGGCAAAGCATAAATAAGGCATAAAATAGATAGAGTGCTTTCAAGTCATAAAGGATTATGGCGGAGGATTAGTAGTTTTAAAAGTCAGTACCGGGAGGAGCGTTTTTAGAAAAGTGAATAGCGACCTGGTAGGAGCCTTGGTGCTTATGGCTTACTACCTATTAGTAGTGGCGATGCTGCCCATTTTATTCAAGTACTGGTTCAATCTACCTAAAGAGTATGTTCGCAAGATACACCATGTAGGTTACAGCTTGTCCATATTCCTGCTGTTAGATTTGTTTAGCAGCTGGTACATGGCAGTGGGGGCGGCATTGTTGTTGGTGGTTTTAGGTTATCCGTTCCTGTGGTTGGTTGAAAAAAGCTCTTTCTATCGCAAATATTTTGTGGATAGGACCAAAGGTAAAGGGGAGCTGAGGAAACAGCTTCTTTATGTGCAGCTCAGCTTCGCTATGTTGATTTTTATTTTTTGGGGATTGCTGGGGGCTCAGTGGTACTATGTAGCAGCAGTGGCGGTGATGGCCTGGGGGTTTGGAGATGCCGCTGCTGCCTTGGTGGGCAAAGCGGTAGGTCGACGCCACGTTATCCACCAGTATATTGAAAGGGCTAAAACCTATGAGGGCACTATCGCCATGGTAGTAGTTGCCGGGACAGCCCTATTTATAACCCTGGTTTTCTATGCCGGTTTCTCTTGGCTTCCCAGTCTTCTCATCTCATTGATAGGAGGGCCGGTTTGCGGGATAGTGGAACTTTTTTCCCGGCGCGGCTTGGATACCCTTACAGTACCTCTCTCTGTTTCTGCAGTAATCTTTCCCCTGATCTATCTTTTTACCCTTTTGGGAGACTAGTATGGGAACTCTTTCCAAAGAACAAGTAGCCGGGCGAGAAAAAACCTTGGTCGCGGCGCTGCTCCTGAGTATGTGGGCGCCCCTGGCTACGGGGATTGCTGTTATTTTGAGCCAATCCACGACCCAGTTGGCGGATTTTATCCGTCGAACAGTGGAGCTGTTGGCTCTTTTTATTTCCTGGCAAGTTTTCCGTTATACCGAAAAGAGTGAAGAAGTTTCTCCGGAGCAGAAAATTATTCTGGAGAAGTTTGCAGGTTTCAGCGTGACCATGGCTTTGACTTTGTCAGGGCTAACCATGTTTACAGTAACTGTTTCTAGGATTTCCACTTTTGAGCCTGGGGGCAACGTATATCCGGGGTTAATTATCGCTTTCCTGGGACTGATAACTAATTCCTGGTTTTGGCGCCGATATACTAAAATGACCCGGGAAAACTTCAATGCAGTCATTGACGCCCAGCGCTTGATGTACCGGGCTAAAGCTTTAGTGGATTTCTGCGTTATTGTGGGGTTGGCTGCAGTGGCCATAGCTCCAACTGCTCCAGCCACCCCCTGGGTGGACGCCCTGGGATCTCTAGCAGTGGCGGCCTATTTGGTGTGGAGCGGGATAGACACTTTAAGAAATACCTTAAGTCTTTCATCTTAAATCTTACTTAAGAAAGGGTTTTAGGAAAGAATTTTAGGGAAGGATTTTATGGCCTCAAAGGCGAAAATTTTACCCAAGCTATAGTAGCTATAGTGCAGCAGCAATAGAGTCAACCAATCTGCGCCATTTATCCAGGGAACCTCGCTTCAAGGGCAACTAACTAATCAAAAGGGCAACTAACCAACCCAAGGGCTGGAAAAACTCATACTATTCCTATCAAATTGAAGCCAGCAATACTAAACTGGGGGTTTACATTTCGCTAAAATTAAACAGAAGGTATAATGGGAAATCCTAAAGGTGCTTGCTTACTTGCTTGCTTGCCTGGGGTTTGGAGATTATTTTCTTTATTTTGGGAGGGGATGGAAATTAGGTCTAAGGAAAGCCGTATTAGCGTGGAAAAAGAAGGAAATATCCTGTTTATGGGGGTGAATAGGCCGGACAAATATAATGCCTTTGATGTGGATATGTATAAAGAATTGGCCCTGGCTTACGGAAGGCTGGAAGAGGAAAAGGATTTGCGTTGCGGGCTGCTGTATGCTTTCGGTCAGCATTTCACTGCCGGCCTGGAGCTTCCCAAATGGAGTGATACCTTGAGCCAGGGGAAATTTCCTGAACTCCCTGAAGGTGCCCTGGACCCCTTGGGGTTGGATGAAGAACAGCGAGTGAGTAAACCGGTAGTAATGGCTGCCCAGGGAATTTGTTTCACCCTCGGGCTGGAACTGCTGCTCTCCACAGATGTGCGGGTGGCGGCTTCCGATGTAAGATT
>CAZXDQ010000245.1:0-3504 GCA_964639405.1 uncultured Syntrophomonadaceae bacterium
ATTCCCGCAATAAGCTCTCCACTGAAAGATGCTGATATACTATCCCCGCTAAAACCGCATTCCACATGGCCCGAACAGGATAGTCGTCCCGCCCATTACCGCGTTCTTCCTCAAGTTCACGCATCAGCTTCTCGTCAGGCATGTGTTTCAGCACTAACTCCAGACGCTCAAGATCCTGTAATTCCTCAATTTCTTCCCACCCAAAAAGCTTGGGTTGTGTTATAATTGCCATGGGAGAGCCTCCTTTATTGGTTGTTTTGTTCTCACTTAATAATTTCAATAAACGGAGGTTTCTCCCTTTTTATTCCACTATTTACAGAAACGATCTAATAGATCGAATGATTCCAATTTTCTACGGGGTCAATTTTCTTCTACCACTCCACCTCCACCTTTAAAAAACCCTATTCTCGGGTATCTTTTGGGGTAAATATTTTTTACCACACTCCGTCATAGCCTATCTGGCGGAGATTCGCTAACTAAGCAAATGGCTCAGTGGATTCGCAAATAAATACCCTGCCCTGCTCTGGTCAGCTTAAAAGAGCCTCCACAAAAGAGTGGGGATCAAAGACCTCCAGATCTTCCAACCTTTCTCCGGTGCCTAAAAAACATATGGGAAGATGAAGTTTTTCTTTTATGGAAAGGGCCACCCCTCCCCGGGCAGTTCCATCAATCTTGGTTAATGCTAAACCCGAAACTGGAACGGCTTGATTAAATTTTTCCGCCTGGACCAAACCGTTTTGTCCAGTAGTAGCATCAATTACCAGATAAACCCGGTGAGGCGCTCCTTCAATCACTTTCCCGGTAACTCGGTGCACCTTTTTCAATTCTTCCATTAGATTGGTCTGGGTATGAAGCCTTCCGGCTGTATCTCCTACCACTATATCCACCCCCCGGGATTTGGCCGCCTGCAAAGCGTCAAAAAAAACGGAAGAAGGATCAGAGCCTTGCTGTTGTTTTATGAGTTCCACCCCTGCTCGATCTGCCCATTCGGAAAGCTGTTCTATGGCTGCCGCTCTAAAAGTATCCCCTGCCACTATCATGACTTTGTTCCCTTGTTGTTTCCAATAATAAGCCATCTTGGCTACAGTAGTAGTTTTTCCGGAACCGTTAACTCCCATAACCAAAACCACCGTGGGAACAGCGGGAGGAAGGTCACATGCATTTACATCCTCCACTTTCACCAGAGCAGTAAGTTCTTCTGCTAAAAGCTCTTTGGCTTCAGCAGAATCTTGAACTTTCTCTTCTTTTACTCTCTCTTTTAATCTATCCACCAGCCGGACAGAAGTATCAGCCCCTGTATCTCCCATGATAAGGGTTTCTTCCAACTCTTCAAAAAAATCATCGTCAAGACTCTTGCCTCCAAAAAGATTCTTTATTCGACCCGCAAAGCCTTGACGGCTTTTTTCCAGGCTCTGCCTTAACTTATCTGCCATGCTCATATAACTTACTCCTTTCTTGCATAATAAGCTTGACTGAAGAAAGATAATCTAAACTTCCCTGTAATGTTTTATTCATCCCGCTAAATTGATCCCAGCTTGGGTTAGGGCATTTTTAACCAGAACTGGGGCTGATAGATAACACCTGGGTAATTCCCGATTCCTGCATGGTTACCCCATAAACAAGTTCCGCCGCTTCAGTAGTAGTTTTCCGATGAGTAACCAAAATGAATTGGGCATGCCGGGTAAGTTTCTTCAAATATTCCGTAAATTTGTTGATGTTATAATCATCTAACGCAGATTCAATTTCATCCAAAAAGTAAAAAGGGGCAGGCTTATGGGCCAGGATAGAAAATATTAAAGCAATAACGGTGAGGGCTTTTTCCCCAGCAGAAAGCAAGGAAATATTCTGCATACTCTTACCCGGAGGACGAGCAATTATTTCTACCCCTGATTCCAAGAGATAGTTCGGATCAGTAAGTTTTAGTCTAGCTTCTCCTCCCCCAAACAATTCCACAAAGGTGCTTTGAAAATTCTGGCCTATACGTTCTAAAGTTTGATTGAAAGATTCTTTCATCTCCTTATCTATTTGATTCAACAATTGATGCAAAGACTCTTCCCCATTTTTTAGATCATCTTTTTGGGAACTTAAAAACTCTATTCTGTCGTTCAAGCGCTGTAATTCGTCGATAGCTCCAGTGTTTACCGTTCCCAACTTTTCGATCTCTTGTAAGTTTTCCTGAATTTCCAACTCTAATTCTTCTAGTTGTTTTTCGGTAAGGGGTTGCTCTCCAGGAATGGCTTGATCAGCTATTTTGCCAAATTTCTCTTTATAGCTGTTAACTAAATTTTCTACCTCCGTCTCTAATCTGGCTTTTTCCAGCTCCCTGGCTTTTTCTTTTCTTTCTAATTTTTTTACCTGTTCTTGCAAATGCTCCAGCTTTTTGGTAATTTCCTGCACTTTTGCCATTATAGAACTATACCGAGATTTTTCTTCTTCATACTTTCGGCTGGTTTCGGCACTATTTTTAGCCAATGACTGTAGTTTTTCTTCTTCAAATCGCTGTTGCTGCCGGATTCTTTCTAATTCCTGACGCATATTACTTTCTTCTTCCATATACTGCTGGAGTTCGTCAGAAACTTTTTTGCTTTCCTGCCGATCTCGTTCTATTTTTTCTATTAAAGAACTCCTTTTCTCCATTATTTGGTTGTACTCTATCTGCAAGTCAGTAAGCTTTTGTTTACAGTTTTCTCTCTCCTGCAAAAACGTTTCGTAATATTTTTTTAGTTGGTCCAGTTCCTGTTCCCATTCATTCTCTCGGGCTTTTTCTTCTTCCCATTGTGCCCGTATTTCCTGCAACTTGCTGCTGATATCTTCCTCTTCCCGCACCCAGTATTCCAGCTGTTGCTTTTTTTGTTTCCTGCTATCTTCTTTATATTCTTTTTCCACAGCAACCGCTTTTTGTTCCTTTAATAGTTCTTCCAACTTCTTTCTTTTCTCTTGCTGCTCCTGGTTGTTCTTTTTCAAATTGTTTTTAACCTGGGCAATCTTATCCCGGTTTTCTGCTGCCTCTTTTTTAATTAACTCTAATTCCTCTTGATATTTATCAATTTCCTTTTCCAAGTTTCCCAGTTCTTCTTCTCCGCCCCATAGGAAAGAGTTCTCTTGGGTAGAAGAAGGTCCACCCTTTATCAACCCCCCTGGAAAAACTACCTCCCCTTCCAGGGTAGCAACAGTAAGATTGTATTGAAAACGGGATGCCAATTCCAAAGCCGTAGACAAATCCTCTACAATTAACGCCTCTTTTAGAAACCGGGCTATCGCTTTCTGGAAGGGAGGATTCACTTTCACCACCTTGTCTGCAGTGGTCAAAACCTCCGGAAAAGTTTCTATCTCCTCTGCAGCTAGTTCTTTATCACCTTCCCAGGAAATGGAGTATAACCATAAATAAGACTGACCCTTATTTTTTTCTTTCAACAAGCTTGATGCTTGTAAAGCGGTCTCCTGGTCCTTTACAATAATTGCATCAGCCTTTTCTGCCAGGATCCCTTCCACTGCTTTTCGATA
>CAZXDQ010000246.1:0-3503 GCA_964639405.1 uncultured Syntrophomonadaceae bacterium
CATTACATTGACGGAGCGCTCTAATATGTTCCTTAACTCCCTTACGTTGCCCGGCCAATGATAATGGAAGAAAAGCTCTTTTACCTCGCTGGAGATGCGTTTAATTTTAGTGCCGAATTCTTCATTTAGTTGGTTCAAAATGTAATTGGTGATTTCCATGATGTCGTCCCGCATTTCCCGCAGGGGCGGAAGTCTTAGGGTTACTACATTTAACCGGTAATAGAGATCGTATCGAAAAGCCCCCTGGGCCAGCATACTTTCCAGGTCCCGGTTAGTAGAGGCAATAACCCGAGTATTGACTGGTCTAACTTTGGTGGCTCCTACCCGGTCTACTTCTTTTTCCTGGAGAGTCCTCAGCAGTTTAACCTGCATTTCCTGGGGCATGTCGCCGATCTCATCTAAAAAGATGGTTCCTCCTTCTGCTAATTCAAACTTGCCCGGCTTTCCCTGCTTTTTGGCTCCAGTGAATGAGCCTTCTTCGTAACCAAATAACTCGGCCTCCAATAGTTCTTTAGGGATAGCGGCACAGTTAACCCTGACAAAGGGGCCGTCATTCCAGGGTCCCGCTTCGTGAATGGCATGGGCGATAAGCTCTTTTCCGGTGCCGCTTTCTCCTCTTATCAATACCGTTGAGGGATATTGGGCTACTTTTTTTATCATGGTTTTAAGTTTTTTGATTTCGTCACAACTGCCGATGATGTGATTTATGTTGTACCTGGTTCTCTGCCAGCGTTTGTACTCTTGCTGGTAATATTCCAGCTTTTTTTCTACCAAATTCAACTTCTTGGCCAGCTTTACCAGGTCGGAGACCTCCTGGAACATTACCTGCCCTACAGCCCCTACCACTCTTTGTTTAACTTTAATAGGTATGCGCATCACAATTATATCCCTATCGTTAACCCGCTGGATATCTCCAATTTCCGGTTCACCCGTTTTTACTACTTCATGCATTCTGGTGTTTTCAATTACGCTGGCCACGTATTTTCCCACTGCGTCTTCCGGCTTGATGCCCAATAGGTTGCAGTAGCTTTCTGTTATCATGGTAATATAGGCGTTTTCATCTACCATGACTACCCCGTCAGACATATGCTCCATTCCAGCTTCCAATTTTTTTAAAAAGTCTTTGGTAGTGGTAAGCTCATTGAGGGCGCTGCTAAGTTCTGTAACATCTTGGAAGACCGCCACTGCTCCTACTAGTTCTCCGTTAAGATAAACGGGGGTGCGGTTGGTAATAATTTCTTTTTCTCCGATATGAAGATTACGGTGAAGTTGAGGTTTTCCGGTGACAATGACTTGATCTAGCTCAGTGTTGGGAATGATAGTTTTGATTTTTTCTTCCAGGATATTCTCTTTGGGAAGACCTATCATGTCGCTGGCGGCGTCATTACAGTAAGTTATTTTGGTTTCATTGTCTATAATGATTACCCCATTGTAGGCGGCATTTAAAGCCGTTTTCATTAGGGATCGTTCCACCGGGGTTCCCTCCTCCTAACTGTAGAGCAGTTTTTAAGTCAATTATTATAGCATTAGACGTTTATGCCAACAAAGTTAATGTAGGCAGAAACTTTATTGCCATTATAACTTTGAAAACTTGAAAAAGCAAACAGACTTCTGAATTTTTGGAGAGCACAAAAGGAGATTGGGGCTTTCCCGTTTAATTGCGCACCAGGGGGTGAAGTAAAAAAATTGATAATTAAGGGAAAGTTTAATATAATCATTAAGAGATGTGGTTAAAGGAAGAAGTACTAGCAAATTTAAACTGCAGAAGCCGGGAAAGCGACAAATGCCATCTTTATGAGATAGTGTAGGTGCAGAGTTGGAATAAAGCTTGCACTTGTTATTTATTGAAAGTGGAAACTTGAGAATTACAAGGAGGTGAAAACAGAAAAAGATATGCTAGAAAGGATAAGCTAAGCCATATCTTAACGTGAATTTAGGCTATTATTAAACTTACCTTAGGAGGTATTAATTATGGCCGTTTTAGAAGAACCAATTAAGGGCGTAGAGCAGGTAAAAAATTTTATCGACGGAGAATGGGAGGATTCTAAAGGAGAAATAAGGGAGGTTGTGAACCCCGCTAAAGATGAAAAGATTGGTGAAGTTCCGGTTTCTACTGCAGAAGAATTTAACCAGGCAGTGGAAGCAGCCAATGAGGCTTTTTGGGAATGGAGAACTACTCCGCCTGTTTCTCGAGCCCGTTACTTGTTTCGGTTTAAAGAGTTGTTGGAAGAAAATTTTGAAGAGCTGAGCAGGATACAAACCCAGGAGCACGGTAAAACTATAGACGAATCTCGGGGAGAAACCAGACGAGGTATCGAAAACGTAGAAGTGGCCACCGGGGTTTGCTCTTTAATGATGGGAGATTATTTGGAAGATATTGCTACCGGGATAGACGAGTATTTGATTAGAACCCCTTTGGGTCCCTTTGGCATTATTGGCCCCTATAATTTTCCCTTCATGATACCGCTCTGGTCAGCTCCTTATGCAGTAGCTACCGGGAACCCGGTTATTATCAAGCCGTCCAGCGAAGTCCCCTTTAGTCAAATGAAGTTGGCGGAGTTAGCGGAAGAAGCTGGTTTCCCGCCGGGGGTTTGGAATGTGGTAAATGGCGGTCGGGAAGTAGTTTCAGAAATGCTAAATCATTCCGACATCCAGGGAGTGACTTTTGTGGGATCCACTCCTACCGCTAAGCATATTTATGAGGAGTGCGGAAAAACCCAGAAAAGGTGTATCGCCCAGGGCGGGGCGAAAAACTTTATGGTAGTTATGCCCGATTGTAATGTGCAGAGGACCATACCAGCCCTGCTAACTTCTTTCTTTGGAAATACCGGCCAGAGGTGTCTTGCTGGAGCCAATTTGGTAATAGTAGGAGAGGATGACCAATTTTATAACGATTTTATGGAGCAGCTTCTCAATGCTGCCAAGAATATCAGTATGGGGTACGGTTTAGACGAAGCTATACAAATGGGCCCCATACGGGACAAAGGCAAAAAAGAAAATGTAATTAAGTATATCGAAAGCGGCCTGGAAGAAGGAGCCAAAATGCTCTTGGACGGTAGAAACTTTACCGTTAAAGACAATTACCCCGAAAAATGTTTCATTGGTCCTTCAATTTTCGAAAATGTGGATCCTGACATGAAAATTGCAAAGGAAGAAATATTTGGACCGGTTATGAGCGTGATACGGGTAAAAGATTTGGACGAAGCGATAGACCTCTGTAATTCCAGCAACTTTGCCAACGGGGACGCCATTTTCACTTCCAGCGGTAAGAATGCCAGAGAGTTTCGTTACCGGGTAGTAAGCGGAAACGTGGGAGTTAATGTAGGTATTGTTGCACCTATGGCTTTCTTCCCCTTCAGCGGAATGAAAGATTCCTTTTATGGAGTTCTGCATACCCAGGGGCAGGAAGCCCTTCGCTTCTTTACAGAAAGCAAAGTAGTGATTGAACGATGGTTTTAAAGAAGGGAGAAATGTAATTATGAATATAAACACTGCTTCCGAAG
>CAZXDQ010000247.1:0-1461 GCA_964639405.1 uncultured Syntrophomonadaceae bacterium
CATATCTTCTAAGGATATCCCTTTCTCCTTGCGCAGGGCCCTGATTTTATCCCCCAAGCCTGATACACTTATTTGAGGAGAATCTAAAGAGAGCACCCCATCTTGTTCTATAAAAGCAAGAATTCGTTCGAAAGCCTTCACCGATAATTCTTTTTCCCCTGCTTCTACTTCTTCAAGATAAGTCACCGGCAAATTGGTTTGCTCCGATATCTCATCCAACGAAAGTCGGTTTTTTTCTCTAAGTTCTTTCAAGTTTATCAACTACACCACCTCCAGGAAAGGATCATCAAGAAAACACTAAAAAAGTAAGGTATATATGGTATATAAGGTTAAACTATAGTGGTGGCTCTAAAAGAAACTTCATATTTCTTGCAAAATCCTTTAAAATTTTGCGGTTGGTAAGCTTAGATTACCTTGATTAACTGCTTGGTTTCATTGTCTGCATTCATCCCTGAGGGATTGTTTTAGCTGTTTTAACCCCATATCAACACCTGAATTTAAAGGAGCCTTTGAAAAATACCGCCATACCGCCCCCCCCTATATATAACCGGCACTTTTAGCGCATATCAGTTTCAGTTTAAATCCTGCCCCAATGATAAGATTTTTTTTTATTATATCAAAGATTACCTCATGTTATAATAGCAGATGATATTAAACTCATAGACTGAGCCTCTTGCTTCAGTAATAGAAAGTAAAAGTAATGGAAAAGTCGATCCAGAACAAAAAAGGGAGCATGCTAAAGAAATTGCAAAAAAATAACCACCAACACTTTGTTTATGGAGCCAAAGACAGTTTCCCCATTGCCCTGGGTTATATTCCTATAGCTATTGCTTTTGGAGTACTCGCTGAGACCGTAGGGTTACCCGGTCATTTGGCAGTTATTATGTCTGGATTGGTTTTCGCGGGGGCAAGTCAGTTTGTGGCCTTGAATCTGCTGCAGTTAGAAACGGGGCTAGCCAGTATAGTATTCACCACTTTCGTAGTGAATCTTCGTCACCTGCTGATGAGCGCTTCCCTGGCAGAAAAATTAAAGGAAAAAATTTCACAGGGAACTATGACAGGGCTGTTCCTGGGATTGACTGATGAAACCTTTTCTTTGCTTTCTCTATCTCAAAGAGAAAAACTCACCGGGGGATACATTTTGGGGGTAAACCTAACCGCTTATCTATCCTGGGTAGGGGGGACTTTTGCTGGAGTTTGCTTGGGGGCAAGTCTTCCCGAAGTTATAACTAACAGCATGGGGATTTCTCTATACGCTATGTTCTTAGCTCTTTTGATCCCCAAAATGAAAGTTTCCAGGGCAATCTTTTCCTTGTCTTTGCTTTCTATGCTGTTCAGTTCTTTATTCTATTGGGGACCAGGGATTTTGCCCTCCCTTTCCACCGGGTGGAAAATCATTCTGGCCACCACTTTGGCTTCTCTGTTAGGAGCTGCTTGGTTCCCCTCGGAGGAAGAAGAGGA
>CAZXDQ010000247.1:1561-3496 GCA_964639405.1 uncultured Syntrophomonadaceae bacterium
GAAAACTCCCTGGAGTAAAAGAGAAAAATGAGTATCATGAAAGCTAGAAGTTAATAGGTATTAGTTTTTGGTATTAGATATTAAGCACAAAGAAAGAACAAAAGACCATCACCAAAAGAAGAATTACTTAAGCTTAGAGGTGCTACCCCCATATTTTTGAAGTAGAAGGAGGAACCTTTCCCATGATAGACCGTTATCTGATGATCTTAGGCATGATGCTGGTAACCGCTATTCCCCGCATTTTGCCAGCTACCTTTTTTTCTGGAATTAAACTGCCCCCTTTTTGGCGGAAATTCCTCAATTATATTCCTTACACCGCCTTGGGAGCCCTTATATTCCCCTCTATTCTTTATTCTACCGATTCCATTGAGTCTGCCCTTTTTGGAGGAACAGCTGCAATACTCCTGGCTCTAATCAAGCCCCATTTAGTGCTGGTAGTAATAGGAGCCACCTTGGCCGTTTTGGGGTGGGAGCTTTTACTGCCACTTCTATAAAATTTCTGGCTAATCACGATTCTTAATAAGATTCAACTAGCCTACCCATAAACATGATTTTCAAATTAAGGCTTGTCTCTTTTAAAAACTGTGGTTGGTAGGTTTAAATTACTTTGCTTACCTGCTTGGTTTCGTTATCTGCACTCATCTTGGAGGGATTTTTTGAGTTGTTTTAACACAAATACCAACACTTGAATTTAAATGAGCCTAAATTAAAAAGCAGAAAGCCGACCCATCTATTATAATGAGCCGGCCCTCCGCTAAAATCTAAGTTGTTTCACCTGTTGCTTTAGTGGTGAAAACCAATTAAGTGCATACCATTAATCAAATCACCATTAACTAAATAAAAGGGGATTAAGAAGCGCCTTAAAGTTCTTCTTCCTCTTCGGGCATTTCTTCGTCGGGCATTTCATCACAGCCGCCTACCATTCCTACCATTCCTACCATCATCAACATTGCAAACAAAGTAGCCAGTGCTTTCCTCATTATTCTCCTACCTCCCTTTTCAAACTTTAATTTCTGACCTATAGTTTAGCAGGGGGAAGAAAATAAATCTACACTTCCAGCCAAATGTTTGCATAATTTTTAAATAAATTTATAATTTGTTTACAAACGCACATCTTTTCATTTATATATTGAATTATGGTTATTACATATCCGCCTGAAAAGGGATACTCTCTGAGCTGAGTTATTCGATCATTTTTACAGTTTTTTCTTGTACCCATTGAGCTTTGCCCTGCTCTACCAGCTTTTCAGCCTTTTTGCGGCTGATACCTTTTTCCCATCCCACCACTTCCACGGTATCCGTAGACTTGCCTTTACGAAATAATTGGCAGGAAGAAGCGTATTCTCGGGCTTCAGTCCTGCTGATTTTGGGATTGGGGTCTCCAAAGCAGCTTTTTGCGGCAATACACTCGAAACAGCTAGTGATTCCCTTCTTCTTTTTGGGAGTCATATCAGCAACATCAACTCCTTATTTTTTATACCTTTTCCTTATTTTAATTTTTACTACTCAGGCCGTTAAAAAGCGAAGATGGTCGGGTCGCTAATGGCGGAGTGACCCGGAACTACAGCCTACGCCACCTGATAGAGAATTGATAGACTGAGTTGTAACTTTTAATTTATTATTTTTTTTTAGCCCGTTCTCCATCAAAATACCATACTATACAAAAATAATATACAAAAATAAAACGCCTGTCTCGGAGTTAGCCCCAGCAGGCGTTTTGGCCTAATCGTGTGCATGCGGTAAAAAAACAACCAATGCATCTCACTCAAGGGCAACCGAGCTGTCTTTACAGGAGGGCTCCAGGAAGGTTAATTTATAATTCCCCTGTAGTAGACCTCTGGCTTTGCGCCCCCACTTTTCAGTGGGTTTGCCTTTTTCCTTAAACCTTCAATCTGTATGTTTTTAGTTTATAATTAGGCAAATAGCAGCAACCTT
>CAZXDQ010000248.1:0-3493 GCA_964639405.1 uncultured Syntrophomonadaceae bacterium
GCAGGAGATATTCTGCTTCTAACCAAGCCCCTGGGCACGGGAATTCTAACTACTGCCTTAAAAGGAGGCCTGCTCAGCGAGGAGGAAGTCATGGAAGTCATCCAGGGTATGGCAGCCCTCAACTGGGAAGGAGCAGAAGTGGCCCGGGAGCAAGCAATCAGCGCCTGCACCGACATCACTGGTTTCGGCCTCCTGGGGCACTCCGCAGAAATGGCGGAAGCAAGCCAAAAAGGGATTAAATTAAAGGTAACTTCTTTACCCACCTATCCCCGGACGGAAGAAATGGCAGAAATGGGCTTGATCCCTGGGGGCAACCGGGTTAACCGGGAACACTACCGCAGCGCTACCGAAATAAACTACCGGGAAGAACATTACCCCCTGGCCATGGAGTTGGTTGCTGACCCCCAGACTTCGGGAGGACTCCTCCTTTCGGTCCCACCCGCCAAAGCGGAAACAGTAAAAGGTGAACTGCAGAAACGAGGAATAAACCCATGGACCGTGGGGGAAGTGGTCTCTTCTTCCCCAGGCAAAGTTATTTTAGAGGAATAAGCCTATCCTCTGGCAGCAATTTCTAGTTAAAGCCATAGTATTAGAATTAAAACTACCGTATTGAAACTTCCGGGGCGCCCTTTTCCATTTTCCAATTCTTGAGCCCCGGTGTCCGTTGCTCTGCTCTCTTTTACTTCCATATCCAGCCAAAATATCATTACTCTATAGACAGGGGGGAACGTCAATGAAAGCCGAAGAAATGTTAAACCAGCTGCAAAAAGGCCACCAGGAATTAGAAAAAAGCATCCCGGAAACCATGGAGAGGTTCTGGAACTTTGCGGAAAAGGCTAAAGAAGAAGGGCTCCTGAGCAAAAGGGAGAAGGCCCTGGCCGCCCTGGCAGCGGTAATGGCCAAAAGTTGTGAGCGTTGTATAGTCAGAAACCTGCAGGACGCTATAAGTGCAGGAATAAGCAGAGAAGAGCTCGCGGAGCTCTGTGGCCTGATGATGGTGTTGGATGGAGGACCGGGCTTCGCCAACAGCGCCTTCCTGCTGGAAAAATACGATGAATTAATCGAGCAATAAAACCATAAAATGCAATGAACTGGGGTATCTAAAAATCCTTTACAGTGGAAAGCTCCAGCCCATCTTGCTACTGCATCCCTTTGCCAGTAGGTAAACAAGAGGAAAACTGGAGCTGCTCCTGCCCCTCTCCTAATTGCAAGGTAACTTAAATTACCCTTACCAGCGAAGCTCGAGGTTGGGCAGCCTGGCAGCTTCGTATATCCGGGCTGCCTGGGTAATAGGGTCTTCTGTGTTCAGCTGCATCAAGTGCTCCTCAAAATCATAGCAACGGTGCAGCTGATCCTCCAACCAGGCCCGCTGTTTTTCCCGTAGTTTCTCCAAGGGGTCATCTCCAAAAATTTCCAGGGCAAAAGCCATTTCCAGCCCGGGGGGATTGTAGGGATAACCAAAGGGGCTTTGCTCTAAGGCCCGAACATACCTGGTAGAGTTGGCGTACCTCCACAGGGAAGCAAACTTACTGCTCCACCAAAAGGGATGTTGGGGGAAAATCCTTTTTAACAAAGCCAGGGCGTACAAGTTGAACTGGTGATAGCCCACGGCTTTGGAGACCATGCGTTTTTTCTCCCGAGGCCACCCTTTTAAATTGATATAGAGAAACTTTGCTAGTTTACTTTGCAGCTGCGGTCGCAAAAAATGGTGGTGATAAATAAGCCCGGAAGGGTATAGATGAATAAGATTCTCCAAGTTATCCATAAATATCCCTACCCGGCGCTGCACCTCTTCCAGCATACTTTGGGGGGAGGCAGGTCCTGTCGTAAGAAGCCCTCCAGCTGCCGCAAACCAGAGCTGATGGTTAAAAGTGTGGTCGTAAGGTAGCAGAGTGCCGTCCACCTCCAGGCGCCTCCACAGCCCTTTTTTTTCGTCAAAGGGATGCTGCAAAAATACTTCTGCCCCCAGTTCGTTAAGCCCCTGCTGCCCCCAGCAGCGCCCGGCTTCCGCCAGCGCTTCTATAGTCCAAGCCTGGCCGATCAGGCCGTTGCAAGAATCCTTCCCCGGGGACTGCCGGTGCCAAAATGCTCCTTTGCCTCTAGCTTTCTCGCTGCACAGATAAGCAGCCGCCTGCTGGGCAGCTTCCCGAAAAACCGCCTCCCCGGTAATTTGGTGGGCCTTCAAGAAAGTAATTAACCAGTGGGAAGTGTTTCGCACCGGAGTTTCCGGATCCCGGTACGGACCGTTATGCCCTGCAGGCATAGCGCCATCTTCTCCCTGCATGAGCAAGGCCCTTCTGGCTGAACTTTCCAGCATAGCGTGCAAATCTCCAACGCCCAACCGTCATTCCCCCTCCCTGGTTGCCGGTGCCAGAAAAATAACCCCCGGGGCTAAGTGCTTCCTTTTTAATCTCCGCCCTCAACTATCCCCCGGCTAACCCCTCCTGAAAAATACCTGCCCCGAGGTTAAAGGTTCTTCCCCAGGGACTCCGCGTTTCATTTTTTGCCCCAGAGTACCTGGTCTAACACTCCCGACGGAGCTCCAATCCTATGACAAGCTCCAGGATCCTGATAGTAATGGATCCGGTCCTTCAAAGCACGGTGCTTATCCCGGTACTTCTCAAAAACCCCTTTCGGATCCCGCAGAGCCTGGTCGAATTCCGCAAAGTTGTTAAGAGCAGGACCCGGCAGAGTGGCAAAGTAGTCGTATAAAAAGCCGTTCTTCCGGTTAAATTCTTCGTAATCATACGGTATGAATAACATGGTCCGGTCCAGCAGCAGGAAGTCATGGTAAATGGAAGAATAATCGGTTACCAGCACATCCACATAAGGCAACAGGGAGTTTACATCCGGCAGTTCCCGGCTAGAAGCCAATCCCACCTCCGGCTTTTCCAGGAGGCGCTGCAGCAGCTCAGCCTGCTGCCAGTCCCCCCTTAGATCCTGGAAATGGGGGCGCAGCAACAACATATAATTTTGCTCCCGCAAACACTCAAGTAAGTCTTCTTCTTTAAAATCAGCAAAAGGGAAAAAACGAGTAGCCGATCCAAATTTCCGCCAGGTGGGGGCGTACAGAATTATTTTGTTATTAGAATCCGTTTTTTCTGGGCTGGAGTTCGAAAAATGAGGAAAAGAGTGGCTGCCATCTTTCCGGGTAAAGCTGGATCCTTTACCGCCAGTAAATTCCTGCAGCCAGGCCTTCATGGCTTGATCCTGCTCTCCCGTGGGAGCAAGCAGAACATCGTTGCGGGGATAGCCGGTAATTACATATTTCTCCGGAGCAATTCCCTGGCTGGGAGCATCGATCTGGGTAATGAAATCCGAGGAAGAAACCGCCCTTTCCGTTAAGCGGGCAGCCCTCCTTAACTCCTGGCCAAAAGGGGAGCGATCTTCCGGTTGGAGGGTAAAACGGTATTTTTTCACTGGTTGGCCGTGCCCCAGGGCCAGCAGCTTCAAGTTGGAAGGGATCAATTCAGGGTAAGCTGCTATATCCCTT
>CAZXDQ010000249.1:0-3478 GCA_964639405.1 uncultured Syntrophomonadaceae bacterium
GTTTATTCCTTGACCAAGTTCTTCTACATAACGCAGCCCGTTCAACATCACGGGAGTACAGTACTGCACCGCAGAAGCTCCACCCATAAGAAACTCTATTCCATCGCTGGAGGTAACTGCTCCCCTGCCGGCCATTATAGGTAGATCCACTGTCTGAGCCACTTGAGCCACCCAGCGCAGAGTTGTAGGTTTAAAGCCCGGGCCGCTACCGGCACACGGACCGTAATTTACCGGTTTACCGGTTTCTATATCAATACTCATCACCCGGTTGTTAGCGAAAATGGTTAGACCATCGGCTCCAGCTTCTTTAAAAGATGCAGCTACCTTTTCAAACTGCCCTCCATCCGGGCTCAACTTAACAAAAACCGGTAAGTTAACCGTAGATTTTACCCGCTCTATTACCTCTTTTCCCAGCTCCGGATCCAGGGTAAAGCTTATCCCCATAAAAGCATCTTCAGGTTTTTCAACCAGGTCTGCAGGGGGAAAAGGACAGCAGAAGTTTAACTCCAATGCATCACAACCTGCCTGTTCATAAATGCGAGACATGTGCTCCCATTCCTTTAAGCTGCGGCCGGCAATATTTCCAAAGATGACCGTTCCCCTTTCCTTGCAATAATCTGAGGCATTGGAGATGATCTCCGCCATGGCATCTGCAGTAAAAACAGAGTTGTGTTCACGATGCAACCAGAGGTAGTAATCCGGCTGATAAAAGGGGTCATTAGTCTTTTTAGGATAGTCTACCAGGGTATACAAAGGACGCGGATAACGCTGCATAAACTTGAGATATGAAGTAGTTTTGGTGCATATAGCCCCAAACCCGGCATCGGCACAGTCTTTTATGTGCTGGCTGGTGCCCGCCAGTGGACCGGCCCCGGCCACCAGTGGATTTTTAAGTTTAACTCCGCCAAATTCCACAGAAAGATCAGGCATAAATCTTCCTCCTTACTTAAATTTTATTTACTACTCCTTACTCTGCAATTTATGATAGTTGAACTTTTCCCTGGCTTCTCTTAAAGTCAAGCCTTCTTTTACAGACTTTTCGATATGCTCTTCTGCATCAAGGAGTTTTTGTGCTTTTTCTATAACCTCTTCAGCCCTCTCAAAAGGTACCACTATTACCCCACTGTCGTCTCCCATGATAATATCGCCGGGCCTAACCTGGACACTGCTTACCGATACAGGTACATTGTAGGCGTCCACCTGAACCCTCTCTTTTCCGGTAACCATATAAACGTCTTTGGTGTAGATGGGATATCCCATCTTGCGAATATCATCCACATCACGGCATACCCCGTCTATAACTGTTCCCGCTACACCGCGTTTTTGAGCAGCCAGTGACAGCAGGTCTCCCCAGACGGTACAGTTAAGACGACCGGCGTTGTCCAGCACCAGCACCTCGTCTTCCTCTACATCATCTATATAATCACCAACCGTTCCCTTCTCTTCACCACAGGGAATATAGCGCATGGTAAAGGCAGAACCCACCATCTTTTTGCCTGAAACCACCGGTTTTATTCCCAGGCAACCTCCGTTAATCCCCAGGCTGTCTAAAACATCAGATATGTTTGAGGTGGAAAATTTTTTAAACTGCTGTATCACGTCTTTGGATACTTTAAACCTGCTCATTTTTAATTTACCTCCTAGATTAATTTGTACTGCTTTACAGTATGGAACGGGACTTTTTATAATAGCCCTTTTTTCTTTAATATTTCGTTAAAACCCAGTACTTCCATAGTGTCTTTACCTTTTTTCAGGTCTACAAAAAAACGCTCTTCCTTTTCAATTATCCCTTGTGCTTTTTCCAAAACTTCTTCTGCACGCTCCGGAGGTATACTAACTACTCCATCATCATCTCCCACTATAATATCTCCGGGATTAACTGCCACCCCACCACACTGTATGGGCACATTAACGTCACCTAAACTCTCTTTAACCGTGCCTCCCGGATTTATTGCGGAAGAAAATACAGGAAATTTCATCTCCGCCATCTCTTTGGCATCACGGCAACCTCCATCTATTATTGCGCCGGCAATACCCTTGGCCTGGCAGGATACCGCCATTACTTCTCCAAACAAGCCCGCATTTTTATAATCACCGGCGTTAACCACCAGAACATCACCTTCTCCGGCAGTTTCCATAGCTTTGTGAATGGTAAGATTATCAGCCACGGGACACCGTACGGTTACAGCTGTTCCCCATACACGTGCTCCGCTATAGATAGGTTTAAGATCGTGGCGCATATTGTTTTTCTTACCCAGTGCGTCACACAGGTTCCCTGTTGGAATTTCCCCTAATTTTTCGACAATTTCATAATCTACCTTCATTTTTTATCCTCTCCTAATTATTTATCTTCTTTATTAAGCATCTTTTCGTAATTAAACTTTTTGTCAACTTCGAGAATAGAACTGCCCTTCTTAACATCATTTACCATATCTTCTTCTTTTTTATTGATCTGCTCCGCGGCTTCCAGGACTTCTTCAAATTTTTCCAGGGGTATTACTACAATCCCGCTTTTGTCACCAACAATAACATCACCCGGTCGCACCTGGATGCCGCTCAACTGGATCAGGCAGTTGTACGATTCCTGCATGATTCTTCCCCGGGCGGTACAGGGAACTGCTGAACGCGCATAAATGGGAAAATCTATTGCTTCGTTATCATCCACGTCGCGAGAAGCCCCATCAATTATCACGCCTCCCAGGCCTTTAATTTTGGCCGAGTTACCCAACACGTCGCCCCAGCAGGCTACATCAGTGCGTCCTCCATTATCAATAACGATAATATCTCCTTCTTCGGCATCCTCTATAGCCTCAATACCCAGATGGTGTTTGGAGGGGGTTTGTCCTGCCGCAGTTATCTTAACTGTCATGGCCTGCCCTACTACTTTTCTGGTTGGAAACAGAGGGAGTATACCCAAAGCTGCACCTTTAAATCCCATCTTTTCCATGGCATCTGACAAATTGCAGGTTGCCAGCTTGTGCAATTTCTCCCTCTGTTCATTAGTTAATCTTTTCATAATTACACCTTCCTTTAATATATTTTGATTTATTGGCCTCAGAGTAAGAGTTGTCCTACTCTTGTCAATTTAATAATGCAATAAGCATGCCAATTTTACATATGCCAATAATTATTATTTAAAAATTCTACTGTTTCAATGGTCAAAAAATATTTCAAAAAGCCCATAACACAAGAAACCGCAAATAATTATTTACTGTAAGATTTCTATATTTTTTTATTAAAAGATAATAAATATCAGCTGGTGAAAACATAATTAATGTAAATATATCTGGGATTTATTTGTTATTTTTGCCCTGGTTTTGCATCAAAATAAGACTTCTGTTCCATGGTAGAACAATCAACTCTTGTGCTTCTTCAAAAAGGTGGCTTCTACCAAGTGCCACCAACATGGGTTGGTTAAACAAATATTTTTAATTTTAAAGGAAATACCACTTATCTGTAGAATTAACCCTGTTAAGGT
>CAZXDQ010000250.1:0-3475 GCA_964639405.1 uncultured Syntrophomonadaceae bacterium
CATGGGACCCTTTGTGGGAATGGCCGCACTGCAGCCCCTGCAGGGGTACGTACTGGATGTAGGATGGGATGGCACCATCGATGAAATGGGAGCCAGGATTTATCCCGAGGAATCCTACCTGCTACTTTTTCTTTCCTGCTTGGCAATAGTAGTTATCGCCAGCTTTTTTGCGCTTATGATCAAAGAACCGAAAAAAATATAGTTGGAAGATAGTGACGCAAAATGACCACCCGGGTAGAACCCTAATTCTCGGGAGTTAACTTAAGGTGGTGTTTTAATTCTTGGACTTCTTCCGGATTAAAAGGCATGGGCTTGTAATCCATGTCCAACCATAGAGAAAGCTGATCGTCGTAGTGAGGACTGAAAGGATGGCCGGAATTGCCTATGGCCAACACATCGTAACCACGGCTTTCTGACACATCTACCACCCAGCGCCAGGGAGCAGAAACTTCTACCTCGTATGGTTCATCTTTAGGAAAACTCATGTTGGCAGGAGTTACAGAGCTCCCTCCCACTGAATAGGGACCCCGGTTCAGAATGCGGGCTAACAAATCTATTATACTCATTTCATGTTCAAAGGTGATGGTATGAACCTCTCCCCACTCCCAATCCTCAGGAGCAGGACCGTAAGTATCCTCCAGCTCGTGAACCACCTGCTCAAAGGAAGTCATAACTATTTTATCCCTGGCTTCTTCACCCTCTTTTCCTTCTACCTGGAACCAGCTGGACTCACCGCAAGTCAACATCCGATCCACCACATTTACCAGGGACCGGTAGTGTAAAAACCTTTCATAGAGGTCTTCTCCCAACTCTTCTTTAAATATATTTTCTATAATCTGTAAGTACAAGTAATGATAAACTAATGGCGCTGCCTTATCTGCTTCGTCCACTGGCTCTTTTTGCCATTCTTTCAGCTTTTCCCGGACCAAGGCAGCAGTTTCTCCCAGTTCTTTTCCCTCCAGGGCGCCTAAAATCACCGGTAGCAGACGTTCTGCCTGAGCGTTATAAAAACTGGCTTGAATTTCTTTCATGTCCTCTAGGGTAATATTATCCCGATCTCCCATTTCGCGCTTTATACCTTGAGCCCGGTAGGGGGAAGCCCATTCATGGGTAATGAAATACGGATAATCTTCATCCACCACCTGGTGGTTGGCAGTTACGATCTTTCCTTCGGGGGGATTATAAAGTTGGGGAATTTCTTCCCAAGGGACGTAACCTTCCCATTCGTAATCTTCTTGATCTCCTGGAGCAGGAAGCAAACCATCTCCTTTTCCACGAATAGGGAACCTTCCGTTGGCTCTATACCCAATGTTACCTTCCCGATCAGCATAAACAAAATTTTGGGCAGGGGCTTTAAAGTTCTCCAAGGCCTCCCCGAATTCTTCCCAGTTGTGAGCCCTTGCTAAACTCAATAGCATATCCGCTTCGGGGGTGGGATCCAGAGCTGTCCATCGCAAGCTTAAAGCCCTTCCACGATCCAACTCCACAATATCTGAAACCACCGGCCCGTGATGGGTAACCTTAACTTCCAGCGTTTTAGGCTTCTCCCTGTCTTCCACCGGTCTTTCTTTTTTAAGCACTTCCGCTTCTTTAAAGTCGCCTTCGTAATAATATTTATGGGATTCTTCCTCGTGAAACTCCACTTCGTATAAATCCTGGACATCGGGGCCTACGTTAGTTAACCCCCAGGCAATATGCTCATTAAATCCGGCAATAACTGCCGGTACTCCTGGAAACATGGCTCCCGTGACATTAAACTCTTCTTCCAAAATCAAGTGTTGAGTATACCATATAGAAGGGTGGTCCATCCCCAAGTGCATATCGTTGGCCAGGAGAGGATTTCCGCTTTCGGTATGCTCTCCACTGATCACCCAATTATTAGAACCCAAGCCTTCTAAGTAGGTAGTGCTGCCTCCCATTTCCCCTAAACGGGAAAGCTCAATTAATTTTGACACATCTTCGGGGCCATAAGAAAAGTCTTCTCCGTCTTCAATTATCGTAGGCCCCTCTTCCGGGTAGTGAGGAAATAGTTCTTGAGCTTTTTCTTCATTCATTTCTGCCAGAAGAGCACTTAAAAACAGTTCCGTTTCCATATTGCCCCCCAGATACCAGGCCATATATTTGGATATAGCCAAAGAATGCACGGGTTCCCACTCTTCCGGTTCGTAACCCAATATCCTGAACTCGGGAGGCAGGTCTCCCCGATTGTCCTCCAAGTAGTGGTTTACCCCTTGAGAGTATGCTTCTAACATCTCCTTTGAATCTTCGGTGAGAACTTCCAGGCTTTTTTCTGCAGCCCTCTTAAACCCCACTGTGAGGGCAAACTCATCCGTCTCCAGCATTTCCTCCCCCAGGATCTCCGAAAGCCTGCCCGTTACTCCCCTTCGGGACATGTCCATCTGCCACATACGATCTTGGGCATGAAGGTATCCCTGGGCAAAAAATAAGTCTTCTTCGTTTTTTGCCAGCACATGGGGGACTCCGTACTGATCCCGGTAGATATCAACTTTCCCACTCACTTCTGACTCTAATGTGCCTTCTACCTGGGGCATGCCGCTCCGGGTAAGCCACCAGTAAACCCCTCCTCCAGCTGCAAATAACAGAATTATTACTAATATTGATGCTTTCCATAAACGTCTGGCCCACCGTTTACGTTCCATCTGTTAACCCCCCTTTGGTTAAAAGAAAAAGCAACTTAAAGGTATTTAGCCCCTCCTGATTATGTAAAAACTTTCCTTGTTGAATACATCTAAGTATTCGTAAAAGCTTATTCATCCTTGCTCAAACTTATTTTGGTTGGATCCTGGGATCTGCTGACAGTACAAAGGCAATCATAAAGAGCCGCCTGCCCCCCCATGTCTGCCAAGGCATCGGAAGTAAGAAGGTTTACCGGTCCCCCGTGTCTTTCCCAGTGACCCTCATAAATAACCACTGTGTCCTGGCGCAAACCATTCCAAAATTTTAGAACACCACTAATAGTGCTCCGCGGAGAAGACACCAGCACTTCTTCTCCTTCTTGTAGACCACGGGAAGAGGCAGTTTCGGGGTGAAGATGAACTTGGGGAAGAAGTAACTCCCTTTCCAGAGCATAATGGAGCGAATGAATTGACCATCGGGGATGAGGGGTTATCAAAAACAAGTCAAAGCCTTTCTTCTTCAAAGCACTATCAAAAATTTCCCCCCGAGGACGATATTCGGGGAGGGGATCCAACCCTTCTTTTTCCGCTAGAGAAGAATAGAAATGGAATTTACTATCGGAAGTTTCAAATCTCCACTCCGCCCAAGGTACCTCTCGAGCAAAGGGATATTTAACGGGTCCTTCTTTTAACATCTCCAGAGTAATGCCACTTTGTTCGGTAAGAGGCCGCAACAGCTTTTTAAGCCACTCATCGGGGGTTCGGGAAGGGAAACCTTCTACCCCCAGCTTAGTAGCTAATTCAGTATACAAGCTCAACTCGGTCCGGCTTTCTCCCTG
>CAZXDQ010000251.1:0-3462 GCA_964639405.1 uncultured Syntrophomonadaceae bacterium
CTCGTGGACAGTCACTCCGCCATTAGCAACCTGACCATCTTAGCTTTTTAAAGGCCTGAGTAGTAACATTCCAACTTATAAAATATACAGCCTTTCTTATTTTAGCACATTTAATACTCCACAAAAACCAAGACCCCGTAAGGAACCGGTTATCAGGGAACTAGCGCTTTTCACTCTCATCCCCCTATGCCTGCCCCTTGCAGGTAATCATCTAGTATAAAGCACCACTGCAAAATGTTTGGTAGTAACCCTGTTTAGTTTTAACCTGTTGACAGGAAGCACTCCACAACTTATAATTAGGTATAAACTTAAATATCTAAATATTTAGATTTATGCTTGTACAGTAACGGTCGGCACCTTATGACCTCCGTGATAAGTAAGTAAACGATAATATATCAGGAGAGAGGAGTGATTTATCATGCTGCCGAGCCTGGATACTGCCAAAAGATATTTCGGAGAAAAACTTTTTAATCAAATGTACCGTTATTTGAAAAACGACCCCCTTAACAACCTGGACCGCATGTTTGAATTGGCTTACAAAGCGCCAATTTCCCAGGATCACCGCCAGACTATGGAAGATCTGCAACACACCATCCACCACACCCCCGCAGCCCAAGAATTCGTAAAGAAACTGTTTTACCAGGTAGATTCCAATGTCCAGGAACATTTGTTGGTTAATTTCTTCATAAACGCCAGTCTAATGGGAGTTCCCAAGCAGAGGAAGTATTCGGAGAAGTACGGGTTCAATATTCCCTTCACCATCCTAATTGATCCTACCAGCAACTGCAACCTGCGCTGCCGAGGTTGTTGGGCTGGAGAGTACGAAAAACGGAAAGAACTCAGCTTCGAAGAAGTGGACCGCCTGGTCAAAGAGGCTAAAGAACTGGGAATGTACTTCATCACCATGTCCGGGGGAGAGCCCATGATGTGGCCCTACTTGTTCGACCTGTGCGCCAACCATAAGGATGTAGCTTTTATGGTCTACACTAACGGAACCCTCATCAACGAAGAAAAAGCAGAAACCATGCGACAGCTGGGCAATATAACACCAGCCATTAGCCTGGAAGGAGGGCGGGAAGCCACTGACCACAGAAGAGGTAAGGGTGTATTTGATAAAGTGATGAAAGGCATGGACTACCTCCGGGAAAAAGGAGTGATTTTTGGAGCAAGCATTACCATTACCTCGGAAAACTACCAAGAAGCGTATTCCGATGAATTTATCGATCTACTGATAGACCAGGGCTGCCTCTATGGCTGGTCTTTCCATTACATTCCTATAGGCAGCAATCCCGATTTCTCCCTGATGATATCTCCAGAACAGAGGGCTTATCTGGTGGACCGGGTCCGATACATTCGCAGGAATAAACCCATACCGATTGCTGATTTCTGGAACGACGGCCAATTAACCCAGGGATGCATTGCCGGAGGCAGACGCTATTTCCACATAAACGCCAGCGGGGAAGTGGAGCCCTGTGCCTTTGCCCATTTCGCCATAGATACTATTTTTGGAAAATCTCTGCTGGAAATATTGGACAATCCCATATTCAAAGCTTACCAAAAGCGGCAGCCCTTCAGCGAAAATCTGCTGCTTCCCTGCCCTATAATAGACCATCCTCCAGCACTGAGAGAAATAGTGGAGGAATCGGGGGCAGTTCCCTCCCATGAGGGAGCCGATGATATCCTGAAAGATGCAAACGCTGCCACCATGGACCAGATCGCCTCCGCCTGGCACGAAAAAGCCGAAGAAAAGTGGAAAGAACTCCAACCACCCCAGGATACTGAGGAACAAAAATTAGAAGAAGACCATCTAGCACGTCAATAGCAAAGCATTAGGCTAGAGAAAACCCAACAGTTGCCTGATTGCTGGTAACCAAATTCTAATCGTTTTTTAGAGAGGCGGAACTGATTCGGCAACCAAATCCAGCATGCGTTCGCAGGCATGGAAAGCAGTAAGAGTTCCCTTCCTGAATGCTAAAAATTTCTGAAACAGGAGGAGTTAGATCATGCATCACCTGGTGAACATTTTTAAAGCGCTGGGTGAGGACACCAGAATTAAGATTATTTCCATGCTCAGTCAACGGGAAATGTGCGTAGACGATCTGATCACCAGGTTGGAATTATCTCAATCGGCAGTCTCTCACCACATAAAAGTACTCAAACAGGCAGGGCTCCTCAATATCCGCAGAAAAGGCAAATGGACTTTTTACTCCTTAAACAAAGCCGGCTTAACCCACCTGGAACAAAGTCTGCAGGAGTGGCTGATGGAAATCGCCGAAGTTGCCGACACCGGCGAAAGCAGCTTTGTGAGGTAAGGTAAGACCAGCAGAGGAGCGGTAATCATTTCTTAATTGCTCCCTAAAGCAGTTTAGCAAAAAGCCTACTCAGTACAGAAGCCTACCCGCAATTATAATACAGGGGGTACAAAAGACCTGTCCACCCCAAAGGTGCTCCAGGGCTTCCAGGCAGTCCTCTGGAGCACCTTTTATTAACCTTTAATTACCGAATCATTTTTTGATATAATTATAATAGGCTAGTAAAAATAGCCCCCTTTTAAGGGGAAAACCAGCATAATTACAAAATAATGAGGACTGAGAAAGAGGGAAAAAGATGGCGGAAGATCGGAAACAATGCCTGATAAATAACCAAAAGATGTCGGTGGAACAAATACCCCTGGGGCCTTTTGGCACCAATGCTTATCTCGTGACTTGTAACCAGACTGGAGAGTGTTTACTGATAGATGCGCCGGGAGAAGCAGAAGTTTTACAGAAACTATTGGAAGGAAAAAAGTTAAAACAACTCCTGCTGACCCATAATCACCTGGACCACCTGGGAGCCCTCCAGGAGATCAAAAACGCTTTCCAGTTGCCAGTGGCAGTCCATCCGGAAGACCAGGGTGCCCTGCCCGTCCCCCCGGATCAACATCTGGCTCCCGGACAAAATATTGCGGTGGGCAACCTGGAATTAAAAGTCTTCCACACCCCCGGCCACACTCCTGGAAGTGTCTGTTTTTACCAAGAAAACACTTTGATCGCTGGGGACACCATTTTTCCAGGAGGACCCGGCAAAACTTCTTCTCCCGAAGATTTCCGCACCCTGTTCAACTCTATAAAAGAAGTGATTTTGCCTTTGCCGGAGGAAACTCTAATCCTTCCGGGGCACGGAGAACATACTTACCTTAAAAAGGAAAAAGAAAAAATTAACCGCTTCGAGGAAAAAGGTTTTTCGTCCCAACTCTACGGCGATGTTACCTGGGAATAGCCAATGGGGTGGCTTATTGGAAGAAACTACCTGCTGATTTCCACCCGATAAAAAGCTTCACCCAGTTCAAAGTCCTGTCCCTGGGCAGCCCTCTGGGCCCGTTCTTCTAAAAACTGTTGGACTTCTTTTCTCTTGTCCTGGATTTGGCTGCGGTGGCACTGAAGGGCTTTCCATTTTAAGTTATAGGTGGTACTAATATCCAAA
>CAZXDQ010000252.1:0-3397 GCA_964639405.1 uncultured Syntrophomonadaceae bacterium
CGTTTGCCACGCTACGTAGAGGAAGTCCTCTATCCTGCCATGGAAGACTTTGCCCTTGACATTATTGTAGGAAAAGGGCCAGGAGCTCGCACTCTCCGGTTAGACCTCCCTCCCTTTACCCTGGTGGGAGCTACCGTAAGAGCAGGGCTGTTATCCTCTCCTTTGCGGGATCGTTTCGGGGTAGTAGATAGATTAGACTTCTACTCAGCAGAAGAACTGGAAAAAATCATTACCAAAAATGCTTCGGTCCTAAGTATAGGTATTGAGGAAAAAGGAGCCAGGGAAATAGCTAAATCATCCCGGGGGACTCCCCGAATAGCCAACCGCTTATTGAGAAGAATTCGGGATTACGCCCAAGTAAAAGCCTCGGGCACCATCACTGCCGAAGTAGCCCGGGAAGCGCTCAATATGCTGGAATTAGATACCCAAGGGCTAGATCAAATTGATAGGCGGATATTGGAAACCATCATAACTATGTTTGGAGGAGGGCCTGTAGGCCTGGATACCATTGCCACTGCCATAAGCGAGGAATCCGAGACGATTGAAGACGTTTATGAGCCTTATCTCATGAAGTTGGGTTTTATTAAGAGAACTCCCCGGGGTAGAATAGTAACCCCCGAAGGTTACCGTTACATGGAAATATCTCCACCGGAACCGGAACAAAAACGCCTGTGGAATTAAACTAGTTCGATATAAACCACCTCTAATGAACCATACTTCTTTTCATGGAGGTTTAAATTCATGGGTCCAGAAACCATTGGAAGATGGCTGCTGCTATTGGGAGGCTTAATGCTCTTGATTGGAGGGCTTTTTTTTCTGGTGGGAAAATTGGGTCTGGGGAGACTGCCTGGAGATCTACTAGTGGAAAGAGAGAATTTTGTGTTTTATTTTCCTATCACTACTGCTATAATAATAAGCGTTATTCTAACCATCATTTTAAATTTATGGTTTCGCAGATAACACTATCAATTAACATTAAGTTACTGGTAGGAGAAAGTTCCCGTTACAATTTAGGGGAATGTAAATACTCTCAGCTAATCTTAATCAAAGGGATAATTTAATGGCAGAAAAAAAAGAACTACAGCTGTCAAGTTACGATTACTACCTTCCAACCAATCTTATAGCGCAAAGACCTCTACGAAAAAGGGACCATTCCCGGCTGATGATAATATATAGAGATACCGGTGCAAAGGAGCATCGTTTTTTTTATGAACTGCCCTCTATTTTGCAGCCGGGGGATATGCTGGTACTAAACGATACTAAAGTAATACCTGCCCGTTTATACGGAACCAGAAAAGACACCGGGGGCAAAGCAGAAATCCTTTTATTAGAAAAAACCAGAGAAGATAGAGAAGAATGGAAGTGTATGATTAAACCAGGGAAACACAACCGGCCCGGTATTTCTTTTCTTCTGGCAGAAAGCGTAGAAGCAGAGGTGAAAAAGCAGGTAGGGGAGGGGTATGGTAATGTGGAATTCCACACGGCAAATAATTTTAAAGAATGGCTGCACAGGGCGGGGAATATGCCCTTACCCCCCTATATCAAAGAAGGGGTAGAGCATCGAGAAGAATATCAGACGGTTTATTCCTCCCAAGAAGGTTCGGTTGCTGCCCCTACAGCGGGGTTCCATTTTACACCCCATTTATTGAACAAATTAAAAGAACAAGCAATTCAAACAGTATATTTGACCCTCCATGTGGGTCCAGGAACTTTTTTGCCGGTTAAAACAGAAGACATCAGGAACCATCAAATGCATAGAGAATACTTTTTTCTTCCCCCTTCTTCCGCAGAAAAAATTAACCAGGCAAAATCCGAGGGTAGGAGGGTAATTGCAGTAGGCACTACCTCCTGTAGAGTTCTGGAAACCATGGCCATAGATAGAGGGAAAGTGGATTCGGGAAAAAGCTGGACAGAACTATTTATCTATCCCGGTTATCAATTCAAAATTATAAACGGTTTACTGACCAACTTTCATTTGCCCCGCTCTACTTTGTTGATGTTGGTTTCCGCTTTCGCGGGCAGGCAGCTGATACTGGAAGCTTACCAGGAGGCTGTAGAACAAGGCTATCGTTTTTACAGCTTTGGAGACGCCACCCTTATCCTGTAAAATAATTCGCGGCAGCATAGAAATTGACACTATTTTTTGCAAATGCTAAGCTAAAGAGGTAATCCTAAAATGATCGACTTTCATGTTACCCATAGATGTTTAAAAAGCAGGGCTCGAATTGGAATTATACAAACCTCCCACGGCAATATCGAAACCCCGGTCTTTATGCCAGTGGGGACCCAGGGCTCAGTCAAGTCCCTGGATGGAAGAGATTTGCAGGACTTGGGGTTTAACTTGGTTTTGAGCAATACTTACCACCTATACCTCAGGCCGGGAATAGAAATAATTGCCAGGCACGGTGGTTTGCACGGATTCTTAAACTGGCCCGGAGCTCTTCTTACCGACAGTGGGGGATTTCAGATATTTAGCCTGGAAGGATTGCGTCAGCTGAGCGATTGGGGGGTCGAATTCAAATCACACCTGGATGGTTCCCTGCACCACTTGACTCCAGAAAAAGCAGTGCGCATTCAAAATACTCTGGGAGCAGACATAATTATGCCTTTAGACCAGTGCCCGCCCTATCCCGCAAGCAGAGAACAAATAGAAGAGGCAGTAGATAGAACTAGCTACTGGTCCGAGCGATGTCAAAGAGCCCACTTAAGAAAAGATCAGGCTCTTTTTGGAATAATACAAGGAGGCATATTCCAGGATTTAAGAGAAAAAAGTTTAAACCATTTGGTAGCAAATGATTTTTCTGGTTATGCATTGGGAGGTTTGAGTGTAGGTGAACCAAAGGAATATATGTACCAGATTTTAGACAAAGTTACCCCTAAGCTTCCCGAAAGCAAACCCCGATACTTAATGGGAGTGGGGGCTCCCCAGGATTTGTATAGGGCGGTGCTGGCAGGTGTAGACATGTTTGATTCGGTGCTGCCCACCCGTATGGCTAGAAACGCCAGGGTTTGGACCGGAAATGGATATATAAATTTGCGGAATGCCGCTTTTGCTACCGATACTAGACCGATTGATCCTAACTGTCGGTGCTACACCTGTAAACATCATTCCCGGGCTTATCTGAGACATTTGTTAACAGCCAATGAAATTACGGGGCATCGGCTAACTACTTATCACAACCTGGCATTTTTACATAACCTAATAAAAGATTTTAAGGTGGCTATCAAAGAAGGATCTTGGAAGAACCTAAATAGGGTATGGGATGAAATATGATACACTAATTTTATGGAGGAGGTGCTCTGATTTTGGAACAATTTGCAGGCTTGCTACCTATCATTTTACTCTTTGTGGTATTCTATTTCCTGCTAATAAGGCCCCAGCAAAAACAACAAAAAC
>CAZXDQ010000253.1:0-3375 GCA_964639405.1 uncultured Syntrophomonadaceae bacterium
TCCCTGAGCTGGAGAGTATAAACGGAATTTTGGAGAACTTGGGCTTGCACGTGGGCTATAGGGTGAGAGATGAATTCAGTTTTTATATGATATACAACAGGAAATTCGAGCTATTAGAAGAAAAGAAGTGTATAGATTTGCAGATTCTGCAGAAGGTTTTGCCCCGCATATACGGCAGTTCTATTGAAGTAGAAGAGGTTCTGGGAGAACTAAAATCTTACTGTGAGGAGCAGGGTTATGAGCTAAGCAGCAGTAAGTTGGATTTTATGCTCAGGAGGTATAACCGGGATGGCTTCACCTCGTTCTGGGCCTAAAAATAGAGTACTTCTTTTTATTTCTACTCCTGAATTAGAGCTAACCATTAAAGGGCCTCCCAAAAATAAAGTAGTGGAAGCTTTTAACTTGCATCAATCTAAGGGTGACAGCCCTGCTAAAGCGGATTTAAAATATTTTCCCGAAACTGCCCAGGTAAAAGTTTATTCGCCAGTCAGCGGATATCTGGAGAATTACGATGACGAGGGTTTATACCCCTGTTTTTTTGAAAGAACCAATTATGAAGTTGTAATAGAGAAAAAAGAGAGCTGCTACAGAGATTTATCCGTGGACCATCCCAGCCATCATATAAGGGAAGCTATTTCTTCTCTCGGTAGTGGCAATATATTATCGGGAGTTATTAACTTTAATGACGAAGTGGGTTTTTCCAAGTTTGAAGTTTTAGGTGATGGGAAATTGCTGCTTTCTTTTGAGCTGCAAGTTTTTCCCTCGAAATTGGATTACCAGAAAGACTTTTGGCTTCTTTTTAACGAAGTAAACGAAGAAATATACAATCTGGCTTTTGACTTTTTGATGAGAACCAGTTTTCCCGCAGAGCTCAGGAAAGACCAAGCCGGAAGTCCGGCAGAATTCTACTCCATTATTAACGCTTTATTTAAACGCTTGCAGTCTGCGCTGGAACTTATTTTTCAGCGCCCCCACCATAAGATTGAGCCGGTTAACCAGGTGGTAGCGGCGCATAAAGCAAGAAAGTGCGACGGGAAAACTGCTGCTTGGCTTTCTTCCAGGCCACATCTTTTTGAAACCGCAGGCAAAGGTATACAAGTGGGTAGCCAGAGGTATATGCCGCGTCGGGTCATGGATCGCAAAAAGGAACTAACTTATGATACTTATGAAAACAGGTTCATAAAATGGATGCTGCAGAAGCTGGAACGACGACTGAAACATTTCCAGGAGAAGTATAAGAGCAGCAGTTGGCAAACAGACGATAAAGTAATTAAGCAGGTTCAAACTATGAGGAGGTATCTGGACCGTAGCTCGAGGCGAGGCTTCTTTAATCATGTAGGGGCATTAAATATTTCTCAGAACACCTCCCTGGTAATGCAAATGGCCCCCGGTTACCGGGAAGCGTACAAGTATTATCTGATGGTAACCAAGGGCCTTAATATCAATTCGGATTTGTTTAACCTTTTTATAAAAAACACTGCTCAGCTTTATGAGTACTGGTGTTTCCTTAAGATAAACCAGCTGCTGAGGCAAAAATACCGTCTAAAGAGAAACAATCTCTTGGCGGTGGACAAGGATGGAATAACTGTAAATTTAAAGCAGGGCGCAGAATCTACTGTAGAATTTATGGATCCCCGCAATAATGAGCAATTTACTCTGGTTTACAACCGCACTTTTGTAAACCTGCCTACTTTGACGCAGAAGCCAGATAACGTAGTAGAGCTGCAGAAGCAAGGCGCAGAGGTCAGTTACCTGTACATATTCGATGCCAAGTACCGCATCGAAGTGGATGATGATTATGTTAGAACCTTTGGACAGCCCGGTCCGCCGGAAGACACTGTCAACGCCATGCACCGCTACCGGGACGCTCTGGTAAGCAGGAGCAGTGGGGAAAATGATTACCGACGGCGTGTGCTAGGGGCCTGCGTACTGTTCCCGCACAATGATGCCCAAACATTTGCCGGCGAAGGTGAACTTTCATCCCACAAGTTTTTTACCAGCATAGATGAAGTAGGTATAGGAGCGCTGCCTTTCCTCCCCCAACAGACTTACCTGGTGGAAAATATTCTGGATGAAATGATTCGGGAATCTTCACAGTCGGCTGTGGAAAGAGCGGTGCCGCAGGCTGGATTGGAAAAGGTGGCTTATGAAGAAGACTGGCATAAAAACGTGCTTATTGGGCCTTTAGGGCGGAAAGAGCAGCTCTGGGCCTGTTTGGACAAACGAATGTACTACGCTCCACTTTCTATGGTGCAATCTCACTTGGGCTTGCTGAAATATGTAGCCATTTATCAATCTCGGGCTAAGTTTACGGAAGAAGAAGGCCAGGGTATTTATTACTATGGTAAAATTGAAACATTCCAGGTTAAAAAACGAAAACAAATTGCAGAGGTGCCACCGAAGAGGGGAGAAGAAGAACACCTGGTAGTTCAATTCTTCGTTGAAGAGTGGAAGTCCAAAACGCCACCGGTAGTTCCTGCCGGATACGGTCCCAGAACCCCTCATTTTACCAGCTGGGACCTGTTCAGCGAAGCAAGGCTTTATCCGGAGTTGCACCTGAACTATGAAGAAGTTAGACTGTGGAGGGAACTCCGGCGTATTGAGGATTGTATTAGCCTGCTGTTTCCGCGGAAGGACATTGGTAAAGAAGACCGGTTTGAGTTGGTAGAGTTCCCGGGCCTGGTGGTAAAAAACGAAGGTGGCATGAAGATGAGGATAAGTGTAGGGAGGCAGGAAGAGTTAATAAACTTGCTCACCCTGCGTAAAAGGCCGGGCCGCGTTTTAAGGGATATCATAAATCTATGGAAAAACTCGCTTGAAGCTCAACACCCAGCAAGAGAGGGAGGCCGGTAAATGGAGGACAAAGATAAAAATTGTGTTTTCTGCATTCTTAATGACCGGGAAATAACCGCCCAAAACAACCTGGCATACGCCTTTTATGACCAGTATCCCGTTAATGAAGGGCACAGCTTGATTGTTCCCCGCCGCCACGTGGAGCAGCTTTTTGATGCAACCTTTGAGGAGCTTGATGCTATAAACCGCCTTGTCTTTGAGGTAAAGGATATACTGGAGGAAAAATATCGTCCGGATGGCTACAACGTGGGAGTAAACGTAGGGTTGGCCGCAGGGCAAACCATTTTTCATCTACATATTCACGTAATACCCCGCTATATAGGTGATGCGGTAGACCCCCGGGGCGGTATCAGAAAAATAAAGAAAAACATGGTGCCTTATCCAGCAAAAGAAAAGCCCCCCAAACGCGAAAAATAAAAAATTTTTCGTTTATAATACCATGATTATGTTATAATTTACTTGCCAGTATTTAGGGCTTGATGAATAACCCAAAAATTCCTGTAGCCATGGGATTTTCGGCTG
>CAZXDQ010000254.1:0-3348 GCA_964639405.1 uncultured Syntrophomonadaceae bacterium
GCCCGCATAAGTTGCTTAGGCAAGCATTTATCTTTTCCTTCCCTTTAGAATGATAAAGCTTAAAGGGGCAGGATGTCAAACTGAAAGTATAACTCCCTGCTAACTGGCTCTTTCAAGGATAAAACCTACTATTAGTCTCCCTACTTACCCTATAAAGTTTCATTATGGCTGGTAACCTTAAAGAAAAACTTGGCGGAGAGAGTGGGATTCGAACCCACGGACGGGGATCACCCGTCACTCGATTTCGAGTCGAGCGCCTTCGTCCACTCGGCCATCTCTCCGCATTCTGTTTGCCTGGTTTTGCTCCCCTACTTAGTTTAAATTAAGAGCCTCAGACCGGCAAAAGGTTAATTTTTACCTCCGCTGCTGAAAGAACGACCTCAGCAGTTCGGAGCATGCGGATTCCTCCACGCCGCCCCGCACCTCTACCTGATGATTAAAGCGGGGATCGTTTAGTAATTGATAAAGGCTTACTACGGCGCCTCCTTTAGGATCAGAAGCTCCGTAAACCAACCGGGAAACCCTGGCCTGCAGCAGAGCTCCCGCGCACATAGGACAAGGTTCCAAGGTCACATATAGGGTGGTGCCGTGCAAACGCCAATGCCCCAACTGGACGCTGCCCTCTCGCAGAGCTGTTATTTCGGCATGAGCAGTAGGATCGCCCCGGATTTCCCTTTGATTAAAGGACCGAGAAATAATCTGGTTCTCTTTAACCAATACCGCTCCAATGGGAACTTCTTCCTGGCAATAAGCCTTTTCAGCTTCCAGGAGGGCTTCCTTCATAAACTGCTCATCCAGGGATTTTTCATTAGAGGAAGGAGTTTGGGGATCCACGGCACATTCCCTTGAAAAGGCATTTTTCCTTGAAAAATCAAATCCTTACACTTTAGGTAATAAACCAGGAAAACTAATAAATATGGTGCGCCCGGCAGGATTCGAACCTGCGACCTCCTGATTCGTAGTCAGTTACTCTATCCAGCTGAGCTACGGGCGCACCTAGTGGCGGAGAGAGAGGGATTCGAACCCTCGAGGCGGGGTATCCGCCTACTCGCTTAGCAGGCGAGCGCCTTCGACCACTCGGCCATCTCTCCACCAATTTTTAGTCCTGTTATTTGTTTTGCTGGCTTAAAAAGCCTTCCTTTTTTCCGATGGCGGAGGGGGTGGGATTCGAACCCACGGCCCTTCCGGGTCACCGGTTTTCAAGACCGGCTCCTTAAGCCACTCGGACACCCCTCCGAATGCGTAAATAAGTATAACACATGAAAGATAGAATAGTCAATGAACTCCCCTTCGATGCCATCGGCTTTTCGTGGGGATTGATAGTAATCGGTGCCCCAGCTTGTCTATATCGGACAACCCACCTCCCAAGGGGTTACAGGCGGGAAGCCATATAGGGCTTCAGAATATCTGGCAGCACTACGGTCCCATCTTCCTGCTGAAAGTTTTCCAGGAGGGCGGCCACTGTTCTGCCTATGGCAATCCCCGACCCGTTAAGAGTGTGCACGTAAGCTGTTTTTTTATCTTCTTTCCTTCGATATCGGATATCCGCCCGCCGGGCTTGAAAATCCCGGAAATTACTGCAAGAAGAAACTTCTCGATAGTCTTGAGAGGAAGGCATCCACACTTCCAGATCGTATTTTTTGGCAGCCGCAAACCCCAAATCCCCGGTGCACATCAATGCTACCCGGTAAGGCAGCTGTAAAAGCTGCAGTACCCGCTCTGCGTCCGCTACCAGTTTCTCTAGCTCTTCTGCAGATTCCTCGGGTCTTACCAACTTGACCAGCTCCACTTTGTTAAATTGATGCTGACGGATCAGCCCCCGGGTGTCTCTGCCGTGGGAACCCGCTTCCGCTCGGAAGCAAGCGCTATAAGCGGTGTAATAAAGAGGAAGTTCTTCTTCGTCCAAAATTTCTTCCCGGTGAAGATTAGTAAGGGGCACTTCGGCGGTGGGAATAAGATAGTAATCATGAGCTTCCACTTTATACATATCTTCTGCGAATTTGGGAAGCTGTCCAGTCCCTACCATGCAGTGTTCGTTAACCAGGAAAGGAGGAAATATTTCCGTGTAGCCGTGTTGCTCCGTTTGGAGATCCAGCATAAAATTGATCAGGGCCCTTTCCAGCCTGGCTCCCCAGTTTCGGTATAAGGCAAAACGACTACCGCTGATTCGTCCTGCCCTTTCAAAATCCAAAACCTCCAAGCTTTCTCCTAGATCCCAGTGGGCCTGGGGCTCAAAGGAGAACTGGGGAAGTTCCCCCCAATACCTAACTACCTGGTTGTCCTCTTCGGTATCTCCTACCGGAACCTCCCTGTCAGGTAGGTTGGGTATGCGCAGTTGTATAGCCTGGATCTGCTCCTGACGCTCTTTGAGTTGCCGGTCATAGTCCTTGATATCTTCTGATATCCTGCGCATGCGGGCCACTTTCTCTTCGTCTTCCTTCCCTTGGGACTTGAGGTGTCCGATTTCTTTAGAAACCACGTTCCTTTCGTGTTTCAGGCTTTCTGCTTCTTTTAACAGTTCCCTTCTTTCTTCATCTAATTTCAACAGGGTGTCCAGGTCCGCCTCTTCCCCTTTGGCTTTCAAGGCGTGTCGAACGGTATCGGGATTTTCCCTGATCATTTTCAAGTCCAACACTTCGATTCCACCTCCTAAAGGCTACATCTCCTCCGGTGCTTCTATGCCTAACATATTCAAGCCCTCCTCCAGCACAACCCGCACCGATTTAATGATCTCCAGCCGGGATTGACGCAATTCTCCTTCTGCCCCCAGCACATTGCAGTGATGATAAAATCGGTTAAATTCTTTGGCTACTTCCACCAGATAACGGGCTAAAAGGGAAGGCTTATGCTGTTCTTGACTTTTGATAAGAGTATCCGCAAACAAGCTGAGCTGCTTCAGCAAGCTCTTCTCTTCTTCTGCCTCCCAGGCAAAATGTTGCCTGGAATCACCCTCCGCCAAGGAGTAAGGGTTTTCTCCCGCTTTCCTTAAAATACTGCACAACCGGGCATGGGCATATTGGACGTAGGGGGCGGTATCTCCAGTGAAATCCAGGACTTTGTCCCATTCAAAGTCCACATCCTTAATGCGGTCATTATAGAGATCACCAAACTTAATAGCGCCTATCCCTACCGCTCGGGCTACTTCTTCTTTGTTGTTTAATGAAGGGTTCTTTTCTTCCACTATTTGCTGGGCCAGGGAAATAGATTTTTCAATTACTTCCTGCAGCAGTATAATGTTTCCTTCCCGGGAGGACATCCTTCCCTCTTTAAAGCGGATCAATCCAAATGGCACATGCAGGCAGCGGGATGCCCAAGCATAACCCATCAACTCCAGGACAGCAAAAAGCT
>CAZXDQ010000255.1:0-3311 GCA_964639405.1 uncultured Syntrophomonadaceae bacterium
GCTTCTTGAGCACTCAATGCTCTACCCCTTAAAACCAAATCCGCCGTCCTGGCCTCTCCCAGCAGGCGATGCAGAACCAGGGTCCCATTAACGCAAGGCAAACCAATATTTATCTCGGTCATAGCAAAATACGCTTCTTTTGCCACTACCCGCATATCAGCCAACAAAGCCAGCATGAAACCTCCCCCGGTAGCTGCTCCGTTTATTGCCGCCACTACGGGTTTAGGAAAATAATACAAGGTACGGTAAAGATTCAGCAGTTCTTCTTCCACTTTTTCCAGGGGATAACTCAGCACTTCTTTAAGATCCTGCCCCCCGCAAAAAGCTTTTTCTCCAGCGCCAGTCAATATCACCCCCTGGATTTCTTCTTCCCGGGCAACTTTTTCTAAAGTTTCTGTTAAGGCAATTTTTAGTTCGCTGTTCAAGGCGTTGCGTTGTTTTTCCCGGTTCATAGTCAGAAGCAGGATGCTCCTACCCTCTTCAACTTCTCCTTCTCTCAACACTTTTTTCTCCAGCACGTTTCCTTCTCCGATACCATTCATCTCTCATCCCGCCTTGTTTAGTAATCCCTGCCTTCTATTTTCTTTGCTGGTAACCATTAACTTCTACTTTTTCTTTTACTTCTGGGAAAGCTCCTATTTGTTTTGGTCCCCGCTGGGAACTCCCTTTCTCTGCAAAGCCTCCCCTACTAATTCAGGGACCTCGCCAATTCTATCCGCAACTATTACTCCAGCTCTTCGCAAAGCCTCAATCTTTTGAGAAGCACTGCCGGTCCCGCCTTCTATCAACGCTCCCGAGTGTCCAAAACTCACACCCTCAGGCATCTGATCGATAAACTTGCCAGCAATAAAAGCAACCACTGGCTTATCTATCCCTCCATTAGCAATAAAATCCGCCGCTTCTTCCTCGTAACCGCCTCCAACTTCCCCAAAAATCACCACTACTTCCGTTTCTTCATCTTGCTGAAAAAGGGCCAGGAGTTCTTTAAAAGGGGTGCCAATAATTCGATCGCCTCCCACTGAAACACAGGTGCTGATGCCTATTTCTTTATTTCGCAGCATCCAGGCTATTTCTCCCCCCATACCGCCGCTTCTGGAAAGGATACCTACTTTTCCGGGGATGAACATCTTTTCAGGGGTGTCTCCTCCTAAACCTCCCAACCTGGATTTACCAGGGGAAATGATCCCGTTAGAATTGGGGCCCACTATTCTTACTCCCTTCCGTTGGGCCAGGTTAAGGCAGTAGATAAAGTCATGTTGAGGTATGTTTTCAGTAAAAACCAGCACCAGTTCCATGCCGCACTCCACAGCTTCGATTAAAGCATTTTTGGCTCCAAAGGGAGGCACGTAAATTACAGAAGTATTGGCTTCTACCTCCTCCAGGGCCTCTTTCATGGTGTTAAACACCGGAACCCCAAAAACTTCCGTGCCACCTTTGCCGGGGGTCACTCCCGCCACAATTTGCACTCCCTGCTTTAAATTTAGCTCCACGTCGGTCTGGGCCATCGAACCGGTTATACCCTGTACTATTACTTTGGTTTCTTCATCTATAAGAATACTCAACTCTTGCCACCTCCTACCAGGTCAACAATTTTTTCTGCCGCTCCTTCCAGGGTCATATCGCTTCCGTGAAAATGGAGCCCATCTATTTGTGTAAGAATCTCCCTGGCCTTTTCCTCGCCCAAACCAGATAGCCTGACTAGTACCGGAAAACTGCGGGGATCAATTTCCATTTCTTCCAATATCTCTTTTAATATCTTCGCCAAAAAGTCTGAACGACCTAAATTTAGCCTGCTAAAAGCTACTAAAAAACCTTCAATTTCCGGTCTGCCTAAAATAGTCCTTAAAAGAATTTTTAAGCGCTCCATGACATTTCCCGCCCCTACATCGCTGTAATTAGCCGGCTTACCTCCGTATTCCAGAATGGTATCTACGGTTACCAACCCTGCTCCCGCGCCTCCGGTCAACAAAGCGATATTGCCGCCTTTGATTTCTCGGAAACGGACAGTTCCGGTACCTTCCGCCTGCAGGTTAGCTTCAGCTACCTGCCTTTCCAGGGGGGTGTATTGCGCCCATTGATGTTCTTTTAAAGTCTCTCCTGCCCAATCCAAAACTTTCCTCTGCCGAAAAGCCGCATCTTCATCCAACTCGGCCATAGCGCCTACCAGACTAACTTCACCGTTTTCGCTAACAGCCAGGGGGTTTATTTCCAGCAAGCTTAGATCGTAGTTTACAAACACCTTAAAAAGCTGAAGGGTGATTTGAGCCATTTTGAGGAGCTGTTTCCCCTCGATTCCTGTCCTGGACCAGAGTTCTATGGCATGATGCAGAAAAAGCCCGTGAGAAACGTCAGGGTAATAATATTGCATTTTTTCCGGTTTCTCAGCAATGATACTCTCCACCTCTACTCCGCCTTCTTCAGAAGCCATTATTACGGTACTTCTTCGATTGCGGTCAAAGGAAAATGAAAGAAAGTATTCCTGCTGTACAGGTATTTTTTCCTCCACCAGCACCCGGTGAACCTGGTAACCATAAACCTCCTTTCCCCATAAATCCTCTACATGTCGTGGGAGATCTTCCTTACTGCAAAAAGCTACAGCTCCTGCTTTACCTCTTCTGCCAATGGGGACCAACCCTTTTAAAACTAGCTCCTGAGGCAATTGGTGGAGATAAGCATCGATATCTGCCGAGTCTTTTACTACGGCACCTTGAGGTACAGGGAGGCCTTCATTCCTGAACAAATCCTTTATTAAATCTTCTGTTAGGGCAGCCAATGACTATTCTCTCCTTTTTCAATTTTATCTCTTATTTTATAATAATTGCAATATTTGTGCCAATAGCCCCAGTAACAGCCCTAAAGGTCTTCAGTTCTTGATTGCGGATAAATAGAGGTGCTTATTAAATTTTGTAAAATAATGTATAACTTAAAATTTTGTGAATTTTGGTTGACAGGTAGTGTAAACTATACTATGATGACTGTAAACTTTAATTCACAAAAAGTGTTAACCATTTATTTAACTATTCACTCTAATAGTTTTTGCTGACCTCCTTACCCATTCAAAATGTCTCCGTGGAGTGAACTTGCTATTATTGTATTTGATTATTTTTAAAACTTAGCTAAGGTAAAGTTAAGCAAGTGTTAAAGTTTAGCTAAGATACTTTTAATAAGATTTGGGGGAATGAAATTAATAGGGATAATTTCCCAGATAACTATTAGCACTTTAATTGCAAAGTTACTATTCAGTCTATCAATTCTGTATCAGGTTGCTATGGCATCGTTCCGGGTCAACTCGAAAGCAAGTGCACGGCTCA
>CAZXDQ010000256.1:0-3307 GCA_964639405.1 uncultured Syntrophomonadaceae bacterium
GACCTGGAGACGCTAACAGAGTGGCTGAGGGAGCAGTCGGGCTATGAAGAGGAAGCGGAAGAGGAAGAGGAAGCCTTGGAGGATGAAGTGACAGGTGACAGGTAACAGTTGACAGTTTACAATTTGCAGGTGACAGTTGATAGTTTACAGGTGGACAGGTGAGAGGATGAAATGACAGTTGACAGGTGACAGGTGAGAGGTGGGAGCTCAAAAAAGCTGCTGAAATGTAGCAACTGAGAGTTAAGAAAGTAAGCGCTCTTGTGTTATATGATATTGCAGATTTTAGCACCGTTCGAGTGTCCAACTGCGGCCCTGGTGCTACAAAAGATACGGACGGAGGATAGTAGATGAGGATATTAACCAGAATCAAGCTGATAAACTGGCACTTTTTTGTAAACGAGACCATTAATATCGACGGCGATACTCTGATAACGGGGGATAACGGTACCGGCAAGTCCACGCTGATTGATGCCCTGCAGGTGGTCATGATCGGAAATTTAAAAAAAGTGCGCTTTAATTCCTCCGCCATGGAAGACCGCACCACCCGCGATGTGCGCAGCTACCTGCGCGGCAGGACCGGAACGGAAGGCAGGTCCGGCTATTTGCGCAACGAGGATTTTTCCAGCTATATTGTCCTGGAGATCACCAATACCACCAACAACAAACCTTATCAAATAGGGGTGGTGTTCGATTACTTCCAGGCCACCGGTGACGAGGAACACGTCTTCTTTCGCCTGGACGAAGAAAGCATCAACGACGAGTTCTTTTTCAAGTCTCCCAACGTGCCGCGCAATCGGAGCGAGTTTTTCAGCTACCTCAAGGCCAGGGGCATCAAGCACAAGCACTACCGCAACGAAGTCAATCTCTACATCCAGGACTTAAAGCAGTTGTTCGGGGGAGCCAAGGATTCGTTTTTCTCCCTTTTCACCAAAGGGATCTCTTTTTCACCCATCACCAACCTGCGCAGTTTTGTCTACGACTACATCCTTGAAGAAAAGACCCTGGATGTAGAAACCATGCGCGAGTATTTCGAGAGATTTCGCCAGGTGGAACTGATGATAGAAGAAACCAAAAAAGAGATTGGAAGCCTGGAGGAGATAGAAGAAGAGTATCAAAAAATAGAAAAGCTGCTCGAACACTTGCAGGTAAGCCGGTACATGGTGGCCCGGGGAGAGTGGGAAGGCTTGCTGCGAAAAGCCCGGGAAAAGGAAGAAGAAGGCAAGAAGCTGCAGCAGGAGCTAAAGAACACCTCCGATAAAATTGACGAGAACCAGCAGAAGCAAACACAACTGGGGCAAGAGATAGAGGAACTGCGGGAAGCCATGCAGGAAAACCAGGCCAAGAAGAAAGAAGAGCAGCTGAACCGTGAATTAAGAGAGCTGGAAGAGAAACTAAAAAAGCTGCGCGATCAGCAAAAAAACCTGGTCAGTCAGCTAAAAGCAGAAGTAAGCGAAATAGAGCGTTTCCACGAGGTGCTGCGGCAGTTGGAGGCTCCCGTGGAATACACCCGGCCGCTTTTGGAAGCCAGGGACGCGTGGCAGCAGGCTGCCGATTCCGGTGCTGAGGGTTTCCCTTCGGAACAGAAAGTGGAGGCTCATGCAAAAGCCTGGTCTGCAGCAATCGAGTGGCTGCGCGAGCAGAAATACCAGTGGAAGGCGCAGGATGAGAAGCTGCAGGAGGAAGAACGCCGGCTCCGGGAAAGCATTAAATACCTGGAAAAAAACCAGGTCCTGGGCCCCGATTCTCCCACCATGAAGCTAAAACAGGTGCTGGAAGAGCACCTCACAGATGAACAGGGAAAGAGTGTCCCGGCGGAAGTATTCTGTGAGGCCATTGATATAAAACAGGAACGCTGGCGCAATGCCATCGAGGGATATCTGCACACCCAGAAGTTTGATTTGCTGGTTCCTCCCCCTTATTTTGAAGAGGCCCTTCACCTCTACGAAAGGCACAAGTTCACACTGGGCATTGAGCGGGTGGGGCTGGTTAACACGGGAAGGCTGCTAAAAGAGGCTCGTAGCCCCGCGACAAACAGCCTGGCGGAAGAAATAGAGGCAGAGATAGATTACGTGGCTGCTTACGCCAACTGGATCCTGGGTGGGGTGATAAAATGCGATAACGAGCAGGAACTCAAGAATTTTAACCGGGCCATTACCGAGAGCTGCATGCTTTACCAGAACCACACTGCCCGGCAGATCCCCCGTCAGCGCTACGAGATTCCTTATATAGGCAAAGAAGCCGTTAAAACCCGGCTGGAAAGGGGCCGCGCCCGGCTGCAAGAGGTAGAAAGGGAGCGAGCTTCCATAAAGGCGCAACAAGAGCTGGTATCGCAAGTGGACTCTATGAGCACGGACAAAGGCGACCGCTACCGGAACTGGGCCGACCTGCGGGAAGAACTCAAGGAGATTAAGGAGCTTTCGGCCCGGGAAGACCAGGCGCGAAAAGAGCTTCTTTCCCTTGATTTCAGCGAATACAAGCGGCTGGAAAGTGAGCACAATCAAAAGCAGGCAGAGCTTGAGAAGCTCAAAGAGCAGTTAAGTGAGCTGAACCGGCGACACGGTCAAATGGAGAGCCAGGGGCAAACTCTGCAAGGGGAAATAAACGAGCTGCAGGAAAAGAGCCAACAATACCGCGAATCTTTAACCCACCTGGAGAATCAAATGCAGGAGCACCTGTTGGAAAAGTGCCGCAGCAAATGGGAGCGTGAAGTGCAAAAGCAATCTCCGGAAACCCTGTGCAGCAATTACAGCAAGAACAGGGAGAATATCCGGTCCCGTATAGAAAAGCGGAGAAGCACCCTGGTAAAACTTCGGGCGGGATACGTGCACCAGTACAACTTTTACGGAGACCCCGAGGCAGAAGACAACAATGACTTCCGGCAGCGCTACCGCCAGCTAAAAGAAAGCCACCTGCAGGAGTATGAAGAACAGGCCCGGCAGGCCCGGGAAAAGGCCGAACAGAGCTTCCAGGAGAACTTTATCGCCCGGCTGGGAGAGTATATTAGAATGGCCCACGAAGAAATAAACGAGTTGAACCGGGCGTTGAAAGGGATGCAGTTCGGTTCTGAATCGTACCGGTTCAGCCTGACGCCCAAGAAAGAAACCAAACGCTACTACGATATGATTACCGCTTCTACCAACTACCTGGGTTCCATATTCAAGGGCTCCTTTTTTGAAAGCTACGGGGAGGCCATAAACGATCTGTTTCAGGAGATCACCAAAAAAGAAAACGACTTCCAGGAAGCCATGGAGTCCCTTACGGATTACCGCACTTACCTGGATTTTGATATTATTATAACCGACGAGCT
>CAZXDQ010000257.1:0-3305 GCA_964639405.1 uncultured Syntrophomonadaceae bacterium
ACTGGAGTTCAGACGTGTGCTCTTCCGATCTGAAACCGGACGCCCCGAAGTAGGGGAAGTAAGAAAGGCTAAAGAAGAATATTTTATCACTTCCCGGTTCCCCTTATTTAACAGCAAAGGTGATATTATAGGAGCCGCCGCTAAGATCTTCCTAAAAAACTTTGACGAACTTAAAGAACTTTCCGCCAAAGTGGAGTCCTTAAACACCAAGCTGCGCTATTACGAAAACGAATTAAAAAAGAATCGGGAAGCAAAAACCGGCCTTCATCGCATAGAAACTCGGAACAAAAAGATGATAGACATCAAAAAAGTCGCCTTCACCGCTGCTTCCACCGCCTCTACCATTTTGATTTCCGGAGAGAGTGGCACCGGCAAAGATCACCTGGCGGAATCCATCCATCAGTCTTCCCGCGCAGGACAACCCTATATTGCCATGAACTGCGCCGCCATTCCTGAAACCCTGTTAGAAGCAGAACTTTTTGGCTACTCTGCCGGAGCCTTTACTGGTGCATTGAACAAAGGGAAAATTGGCAAGCTGGAAACAGCCGACAAAGGAACTCTCTTCCTAGACGAAATAGGGGACATGTCTTATCAACTCCAGGCCAAGCTCCTGCGCTTTTTGCAAAACCGCACTTTTTTCCGGCTGGGAGGAGATGAAGCTATCAGCGTTGATGTCAGAATTATCGCAGCTACTAATAAGAATTTGGAAAAAATGCTGGAAGAGAACCGGTTTCGGGAAGACCTCTACTATAGGCTGAATGTTATCCGCCTGGAACTTCCCCCTTTGAGGGAAAGGATTGAGGACATAGAAATCCTAACCAATTCTTTAATAGCTAAATACAACCCTATTTTAGGATGTCAAATCGATGGAGCCACTCCGGAGGTCCTGGAAGTATTTCAACAATACTGGTGGCCGGGAAACATTAGAGAGCTAGAAAATCTAATTGAAAGGACCATGAATTTCGTAAATAAAGGGACTATAGAGCTGGAGCACCTCCCAGCTGAACTGTTAGAGCTGACCCACCAAAAACCATTAGCAAATACCAAAGACCATAACCGCGAGAGTAGTTCAAAAATTAGCGGGGAGGAAAACCAGGAAGTAGGCGAGAATAATTGGTGGAGCGTAAATTATGATAACGAAACCTTGACTGCAGAAGATAGTGGTTCATCTATCTTCAAGCTTAAAAAACAACACACAGAAAAAGAATTGATCAAAAAAACCCTGGATGAAATGCATGGAAATAAAAGTCAGGCCGCCAAAAGGTTGGGAATAAGCAGGACCTGGCTCTACAAAAAACTTCGGGAATACGGAATAAGTTAAACGATTTCCAGGAAAAAAGGGAGGCTCCATCTACTATGGACGGCAGAGGGATTCTGCATAGTAATCGAATTAATTTGGGAGATTTCGTGCTGGCAGTAAGTCAGGCTTTAGATCTGGCTAGCCCCCAGATATTCGATCATGCCATCCGGGTAGCTTACATCGCTTTTCGGATCAGCAACCTATTAGAAGTAGAAGATGAACAACAAAAAGACCTCCTTCTGGCAGCCCTGCTCCACGACGCGGGCATTTCTTCCACCGAAATGAAAATGGACGCCCTGGAGTTCGATTTGGGGGAAAATGCCCAGCAGCACTGTATAGAAGGTTATAACCTGTTCAAGAATTTTTACCGATTTTCCCAATTGTCGCCGCTAATTTTATACCATCACAACCTTTGGGAAAAGGTGGATAAAGAGGAAAACACCCGCAGCAATAAAGTCCACGAAAATGAAGAAAATCAATACAACAGCTACAACTGCAGCCATGAGTTTTTGGGGAATTTGCTTCACCTGGCCGATAGAGTAGAAATAAGCATCAAGCGCAACCAGTTTATTCTGGAGCAAGTGGGAAAGATACAAGAAAAAATTAATTCCCGGAGGGGAACCACCTTTGCCCCTTACCTGGTTGATACTTTCAATGAATTAGTTGATAAAGAAGCTTTCTGGTTGGACTTAGAATCAGGCTACAGCAATAAAATCATTACTGACCAAGTTTGCAAGTATCAACTGGAAGTTCCTCTCTCCGAAGTGAGAGACCTGTCGTTAATTTTTGCAGAAATAGTAGACAGGAAAAGCCCTTTCACCGGAAGACATTCCCGGGGAATAGCCGAAACCTCCACTCAGCTGGCTGAATCTTTTGGTTTTTCTCCCCACGAATGCCAACAAATGGAGATTGCCGCCCTCCTTCACGATTTAGGAAAACTGTCGGTGCCCAATTCCATCTTGGAAAAGCCCGGCCCTCTGGAACACCAGGAAATGCTTATTATGAAACAGCACACCTTCTATACCTACCATCTCCTTTCCCGGATAGAAGCCTTTGAAACCATCAAAGAGTGGGCGGCTTTTCATCACGAGAAACTCAACGGAAAAGGGTATCCTTTTGGATTACACGCTTCGGATATATCCCTGGGAGCAAGAATTATGGCAGTAAGCGATGTGTACCAAGCCTTGACAGAAGAACGTCCCTACCGGAAAGCCATGAGCCAGGATAAGGCTCTGTCCATTTTGGAGCAGATGTCCCGGGACTTCATCCTGGATCAAAAAGTGGTAGAAAAGCTCAAAGTAATTACTCTACCCACCTGACTTTTATAGCCCCCCCTGGCCGCAATTTTCCATACCCCAGGAGAAAATGCCACAGGGGGGACGGGGTACCTGGCCCCATTCCTACCAGCAGATTCAGCTTGCAGTAATAGCGAATTAGATATTTTGCCACAGGGGGGACGGGGTACCTGGTCCCGTTTTTCTGCCCCAGCTGAACCCACAATACGGGAAAAAAGATATCTTTTCCCTTTTACGTATTAAAGCTTCTTGACTGTGCAAAGCAAAGGGTAATAATAGTTTTGTTCATTAGTTACAGAAGGTACAGAAGGTACAGACAGGTAACTTTGTGCCATATCTCAATTCATGGTTCAGGGGATAAAAGGTGCGTTTATCAAAAAAAAGTGATCCACGTGCCAGAAAAAAAGTGATCCGCGATGCCAGGAAAATAGTGATCCATTTAGCTGATTATGCTGGAAAAATAGTGATCCATTTACCAGAATAACTTGTGGTGTTTTATTCATTATTCTTTCTGTTTTTGTTCTTTATTCTTTCTGTTTTTATTCTTTGAAAATAAAAGAATCATTCACAGGAGCAAGGTCGGAGTATCGCCATGGACAAGGTTATTTTTCAGCATGTTTTCTACAGCCCACCCTGCAATCAAGTCCTCTTCCTGCTCAAATTATAACCCCACCCCTGGCAGGTTCCTTGATAGGAGATTCTCATTTAAG
>CAZXDQ010000258.1:0-3294 GCA_964639405.1 uncultured Syntrophomonadaceae bacterium
TAAAAAACGACTGGGCGTTGATTATCCAGGCTGTTTTGCCGAATATGTGGTTTTGCCAGAGACCGCTTTAGAACCGGTTCCCGAGGGTGTTACTCCTGATGAAGCCGCCTGCTTACAACCACTCAGTTCTTGTGTAGCCTGTGTAGAAACGGCTCAGCTTGGAATGGGCAGTACCGTAGTTATCCTGGGCCTAGGGGTGATGGGCCTGTATTGTGCTCAGATTGCCAAAGTGTCCGGTGCAGGCAAGGTAATTGGCACTGATGTCAAAGATGAGAATCTGGCGCTGGCAAGCAAATTTGGTGTTGATGAAGTTATCGATGCAAGAAAAGTTGATGTGAGTGAAGTGGTTAAGAAGCACTGCAGTGTAAAAGGTGCCCCTGTTGTTTTTGAAGCTGCAGGAGGTGATCCCGAACAAGGTTTGGCCGGAAGTAAAACCTTAAAACAGGCTTTTGATTTAGTAAGGCGGGGAGGTAAAGTGATACAGGTGGCTCATCCTGCTCCGGGCAAAGAGCTACCTTTTGAATTGCAGTATCTCAGGAAGAAATCCGTTCAATATCTCGGTCCCCGGCCGGCTACCAGCCTTCATTTTAGTCATGGAGCATATCTGGTGGCTACTAAAAGAATTAATATAAGTTCCATGATTAGTCACATTCTTCAGGGCATTGAAAGTGTTCCAGAAGCAATGGAAATAACTGAGGCAAAGAATTTGCATAAAGCAACCAATCCTGCACAAGTAGTTATTTGGGATAACAGTAAACTGTAACCAGTCTATTTAAACAGGCGATTTAGAAAAGAGGTGAACTAAAAATCCCACTAGAGATAACCAGTATCCTGTTGATTGGTATTACAGGCTGGATAATATTTGAATTTTTAAAATTTCCGGTTCCGCCGCTGCTGGGGCCTTTAACCGTGACCATAATATTTAAACTGGCAGAAATCCCATTACCAGATATTCCTGGCTTTTTGTATCCCGCACTTCAGATAATCCTGGGTATGTATATTGGCTCCAGGATTAACCGGGAAACTTTCAGGCAGATATTTCAGTTTGCTGCTCCCTTCGTTGTAGTTTTCTTATGGGTGATAGCTATTACAGTCAGCCTGGGAGCACTGCTACAGTTTTCTTTAGGTTCTGATTTTTATACATCTCTACTTGCTGTAGCACCAGGTGGAATTGCGGATATGGGAGTAGTGGCTTTAGCGGTAGATGCCGATCTAACTACTGTTATGTTATTTCAAATATCACGCCTGTTTTTTGTTTTGATTATAGTTTCCATGTTTTTTAAATCGGGGGAAAGGGGTGATGAAGGAAGGTTATCGGAGGATTTAAATGAGAAACCCTGGATCATTAAAATATTTCTGAACAGGGTGAATGTTTTAAGAAACATCTGGAGTAGTTTGTTTCGTACAGTAAAGTCACCGGTTAATACAGGGAATTTACGTAGGATGTTCCCCTGTATTGTGGTTGGCCTGTTTGGTGGATGGTTGGGTCATCTTTCAGGTATTCCAGCGGGCACGCTGTTTTTTTCCATAATAGCAGTGGGCCTGGTGAATGTAAGGATGGGAAACATGTTTCCACCTCCCCCCTTTAGTAGAAAGTTTGTCCAGGGAGGTGTAGGTATAGTTACCGGGCACAGATTTTCTACGGAGATACTTGGAGAATTGTTTAATTTTACCGGGATAGTTTTATTAGTTCTGGTTATAGTAATTGTTTCTGCTATTCTTGTTGCTTATATTATAAGACATTTTACCGGGTGGGATCTTGCTTTATGTTTTCTCTGTGCGGCACCGGCAAGCCTGGTGACCATGGTAACTCTTGCAGAACAATTTGAAAAAGATTCTTTAAAGGTAGGGGTGCTTCACCTCTCCAGGATTTTAACCATAAAGGCTGTTTTATTCATTATTTTGGTGTTTTTTTAGTAAGAGTTAAATTTTCATTAAAATAAAAGGAGGATAATTATGCAAAAGAACAAAAAAAAGGACTTAAGAGCATTTATCAATTATCTGGAAAAGTCGGCGCCAAACGAGATAGCTTATGTGGACAAGCAGGTGAATTCCAGGTATGAAGCAACAGCAGTACTTCGTAAGCTGGAAATGGACGAAAAACTTCCCATGGTGGTCTTTAACAATGTACTGGCGCCCAATGGGGAGAAATCCGAGACGCCACTTTTGTTTAATGCTTTTGCCACCCGCCGCAAGCTGGCAATGGCATTGGGTATGGCGCCTGACGAAGAGAAAATGGAACTGCCTACCAAACTGGCAGAGGTTTATCAAAAAACTTATGAACCCGAAGTTGTTCAAGATGCCCCAGTCCAGGAAGTTGTGGAAAAAGATGATGAAGTCGATATCCTGAAATATCCGGCCCCCATACACCATTCTAAAGATGGAGGACCGTATATTTTAGGAGGCTCCATGATAACAAAAGATCCGGATACGGGAAATTACAATGTAGCCATGATTCGTTTTCACCTTAAGGGTCCCAATCAAGCGGTGGTTCATGCAGAACCTCACCACCACTCGGGCATGATAGTTAAAAAATACAGGGACCGAGGACAGTCAGCACCTTTTGCTATAGTCATCGGGCACCATCCCTCATTTTACCTGGGTAGCCAGTGGGAAGGACCTTTTGGCCGCAACGAATTTGAAATAATTGGTGCAGCCATGCAGGAATCTTTAAGAATTACTCCTTCAGCTACTTTTGGCGAGGACTTAATGGTTCCCGCAGATGCTGAATTTATTGTAGAAGGCCTGGTGGATCCTGAAAAAATTGATGAAGAAGGTCCTATCGGGGAACATACTCGTTATTACAAACATATCCGTAACGGGGAAATAGAAAAAAGTTATGATCCCGTTGTCAAGTTTACGGCAATTACTCGCAGAAATGATGCTATCTTCCAGTCATGCTGGCTGGGGCACTCTGATCAGGGATTAATTGGTTCCATACCAAAAGAAGCCAGAATCTATGAACAGGCCAAAGGGGTATGTCCCGGAGTTAAAGCAGTGTACATGTCCCCTGCAGGAATGTGTCGCTATCTCTGTTACATCTCCCTGGACCAGCGAGTTGGTGGTGAAGCTAAAGATGCTATATTGGCATCATTTATTAGTGACTGGCATATCAAATACGCTATAGCAGTAGATACTGATGTGGATATATTTAACGACAAAGAAGTCCTGTGGGCGGTTACCAGCCGGGTATGGGCTGAAAAAGATATCTTCTATATTCAAGGATGTATGGGATCTCCATTGGATCCCACAACCAGCATAGAAAGCTCCAAGCCTCTGGTTACCAGGATGGGT
>CAZXDQ010000259.1:0-3284 GCA_964639405.1 uncultured Syntrophomonadaceae bacterium
GGGGGGTTAAGCCATTAGTCCCTCCCCCGACTATATTTTTTTCTTTACTTTACACCAGAATCGAAAAGCACCGCCCGGACGGCGGTGCCTCGATTGCTCTGGCAGGGGAGACAGGACTCGAACCCGCAACCTGCGGCTTTGGAGGCCGCTGCTCTGCCAATTGAGCTACTCCCCTTTACAGAGAATATTGTAATTTATTCTCCGCCAGTTGTCAATCGAAACTAAACTTTTTACAGCTAACGATAACTGATAACTCCCTTCAACCTCTCCATAGCCTCTTCCATGCGGGGGACCTCCACAGTCAAAGCTATGCGGAAGTACCCTTCTCCGTGTTCACCAAAACCTCTTCCCGGAGTAACCACCACTCCGGTTTCGTCCAGGAGCTTAGCTACAAAATCTTGCGAAGAGTACCCTGGAGGCACCGGAGCCCATACATAAAAGCTGGCTTGGGGAGGATTTATCGACCAACCCATTTCCCGCAGATATTGCAGAACTACATCTCGTCTCTTCTGATAGGTTTCTCTAACCGAAGCAATAAATTCATCCCTTTGGGAATTAGTCAAGGCTTCGATTCCCGCATACTGAATGGCTTTGAACAAACCAGAATCAATGTTGGTTTTAAAGCGGCTTAATACTTCCACAGCCCAAGAAGCTCCCACCGCATAACCTATTCTCCATCCCGTCATATTAAAGGGCTTGGAAAGGGAGTTGAATTCTATGCCTACGTCTTTCCCTCCTTCAATTTCCATTAAGCTTAACGGTCGATAACCGTCAAAGGCTAACTCGGAATATGCCGCGTCGTGACAAACCAAAAGATTGTATTTCTTAGCAAAATGCACTACTTTTTCCAAATATTCTTTAGGTGCCACCGCTCCCGTGGGATTGTTCGGGTAATTAATGAACAATAGCTTGGCCTGACGGGCTGTTTCTTCTGGTATCTCTTCCAAGGAGGGTAAAAACTCATTTTCTTCTTTCAGGGGCATTAAATAGCTCTTTCCACCTGCAAACAATGTGCCTATGCCGTACACCGGGTATCCAGGATCAGGAACCAGGTTGACTTCCCCCGGATTGGTAAAAGAAAATGATATGTGGGCAATTCCTTCTTTGGAGCCAATTAGAGGAAGAATTTCTGTGGCAGGATCTATACTGGCTCCATACCTTTCTTCATAATAATTAGCTACTGCTTTTTTAAATTCATCCAATCCTTCATCGGGAGGATAACCCTGATTATACTGCTTGTTTACCTCGTTTTGCATTCGCTCTACCACAAAAGAAGGAGGATCCATATCGGGATCTCCTATACCCAATTTAATCACGTCTACTCCTTCTGACTGTTTCTCTTTAATTTTTTTGTCAATTTCGGCAAACAAATAACGGGGCAGTTTCTGAATCCTTTCTGCTGGTTCTACCAAAATTACCACCTCCCGCAAGATTAATCAGACTGTTTCTGGGTAATTGCTTTCTTCCCCCAGTACGCTACTTCTGCCGGTCCTTCCATCCATACCTCCTCTCCTGGCTTCCAACTAATTCGCAAAAGACCTCCAGGCAATTGCACTTCCACTGGAGAACCAAGTAATCCCTTTCTAATTCCTGCTGCAGCTACAGCGCAAGCACCAGAGCCGCAAGCCAATGTTTTCCCTGCGCCCCTTTCCCAAACCATTACCTCCGCCTGCTGGGAATTGTTGATTTTTACAAATTCTACATTTACCCCCTGGGGGAAGATGGGATGTTTTTCCAAGATCGCCCCCCAGTGCTCCCAAGGAACGCTTTCCCAGCCTTCCACAAATACAACGCAATGGGGGTTGCCCATGCTCACTCCGGTAAAAATTAATTCCTCTCCTTCCAAAAGAACCTTCTCGTCAATAACCTGGCGGGGCTCTCCTTCCACTGGTATTTCACCGCTTTCCCATTTGGGGATCCCCATATTCACTTTTATCCAGCCAGGCTTAACAATTTCCGCGTCCTGCAGCCCTGCACCAGTCTCTACTTTTAACATTTCCTTTCCCTCTCGCTCATGATAATAACTGGCAACGCACCTCAAGGCATTCCCACACATTTCTGCTTCGCTGCCGTCGGGATTAAATATACGCATCCTAATCTCTGCTTCAGTAGAATCCTGCAATACTACCAGGCCGTCCCCTCCTACCGACCATCGTCGCAGACAGAGCTCTTTCGCCAAAGCGGAATAGTCCTCGTTACCTAATCCTGCGTCTTCCATGATAATAAAATCATTGCCCAACCCATGCATCTTGACAAACCTTATCTCCATTTTCCTGCTCCTTTATTAAGTTTATCACTCAGGTTTTTCCATTACTTCTGGTAGTGCTCCATCCCAAAATCTTTTCATGGTACAGGTAGAAGTCTTTATTAAAGATTTGCCGTCTACTCTTATGTCCAGTTCTTGGGAGGTCACTCTTCCTAAAAACTTCTCGTCCACGCCTCTATCCCTGGCTTTTTGCGTTACTAGGGGCAATCGATCTTCCGGAAGAGATACAAGCACTCGGGCAGATCCTTCCCCAAACAATAGGGTTTCTGGAAGTTCACCTTGGGAGCTTAAACTTACTGACGCTCCCAGGTCTCCGGCCATACAACATTCTGCTAATGCCACAGCTATTCCACCTTCAGAAATATCGTGAGCAGAAGATATTATCCCTTCAACAATCAATTCCCTGACCAGTTCCTGGATCACCTTTTCCTTTTCCAGATTCAGCGGAGGAAGGGTTCCTTCTACTTTTCCGTATACGGTTTCTAGATATTGGCTGCCTCCCAAAGAGATGCTGGCCCCACCTAATAACATTAATGCATCCCCTGAGTTTTTAAAGGAAAGGGAAACCGTTCTCCCGACCTCTTCTAGTATTCCCACTGCGCCAACCACTGGAGAGGGAAAAATGGAAAAACCCCCGCTATCATTATAGAAGCTTACATTGCCTCCTACTACTGGCACCTCCAGGTCATTACAGGCCTGGGCCATGCCTTCTACTGTTTTAACAAACTGCCAGTAAATTTCCGGGTCTTCTGGGTTTCCAAAATTTAGGCAGTCAGTAATACCTAAAGGCTTAGCCCCTACACAGCTAATATTACGTAAAGCCTCTGCCACAGCCAAAGCACCACCAGTAAATGGATCTAAAAATACCTGTCGGTTATTGCCATCCACCGTCAAAGCTAACCCCCGGGTAGTGCCCCTGATTTTGATTACTGCAGCATCCCCAGCCCCCGGTCCCTGGACAGTGCAGGTTCTCACCGTGTGATCATATTGCCTCCATACCCACTCCTTGGAAGCTACA
>CAZXDQ010000260.1:0-3281 GCA_964639405.1 uncultured Syntrophomonadaceae bacterium
TAACCGTGGTAGTCTTATCCACCATGCGGCGGGACTTCTGCTGAAAATGCGCCCGAGCTTCATCCGCATCCGGATCAGTAAACAACCGCCGCTGACCAACCTTCACATACTTAACCTCCTGATCACCAGTAACATGATAATCTTTGACTTGGAGCATGTTTCCCGTACACCTCCTTGCAACACAAAAATATTTAGGTTATGCTCCCACCATTCCCCCCGGCCGGAGGAATGGTGGGAACTATCAAACTCTCTGCTGGATTTCTCCAGATTAGTGTTTCGGAATACTTAAACAGGTTTAAAGTAGGCGATGTCCAGCAGTCCCCCTACCCTTTCCTGTTGAGGCTTAAACTCGGCTGCTACCTTCATTCCGAATTCCAAGTCTTGCGGTTTACTTTCTCCCAACCAGTGGATAAGAAGCCCATCCGCTATTTTAATAGCTGCTATAACCGTAGGATGACTTTTTTTGCTGTCATCCTTCTCCCGGTAAGCCACTGTATAAGAATAAAGAGTTCCTTCCGTACCCACATCTATCCATTCCGAGAGTTCTTCAAAACACTGTTCACAGTAAGCCTTAGGAGGAACATAAGTTATACCGCACTCCTTGCATTTCACCCCATAAATCTTGCCTTCGCTTTTTAATCCTTCACAAAACTTCTGTCCGGCAATTCCCGCCGTGTAACGACTTTTTACTGGAAAAAGGTCTTCACCAGGCAGCCAGTATTTGTTATCTACATTCCGGGTATTTTTCTCGACCAATCCCATTTTCATTCCTCCTTAATATGGTTTAAAGTATTTAATGTCTGTAATAGCCCCAGTCCTCTCCTGTTCCGGCTTCCATACGGCCTTTACTTTCATGCCAATTTCTATGTTATCGGGTTCTACTTCCCCCAACAGATGGAGTATGCCCATTCCCTTAGTCGCACCGTCAATTTCAATCACTGCGGGAAGGTGGGGTTTTTCATCTTCCTGCACTCTGCTGGCATCCCAGTTAATCTTACAAATGGAAAAGGTGTTTATCACTCCGGTATCCTGAACGTATACCCATTCATCAGTAGGCCTGAAACACAACTCGCAGAACATCCTGGGGGGCAGCATAATGCGGCGGCATGTCCTGCACTTTTTGCCAATGATATTGCCATTTTTCAATTCTTCTAAATATCTGCTAATAGCTACTCCTGAATCCCAGGCGTAGGCACAATCTAAGGCATCGTCAACAAAGAACACTTTTCTTTCGTCAAAGTCTTTCTGGGATAAAGCGATCCCACCATTTATCCTGGTCATAAAGCTTTCCTCCTTTAAGATGGTATTTTGCCCAGACTACACACCCATAACTACTACGGAACTGGCCTGTAAAAGATCACCCCAGGCATGGGCTACACCCCGCTTAGGATTACCGGGAACCTGCCTTTCTCCCGCTTCTCCTCTTAGTTGCCAGAATAGCTCAGCAGTTTTCATGGTTCCAGCAGCTGCAATGGGATTGCCCACACCCAGCAAGCCTCCAGAGGGACACATGGGCAGGTTGCCGTCCAGATCAAATTCTCCGTCATGGAGCAGCTCAATAGTTTTGCCCCGAGGCGAAAGTTTCAACCCTTCCATATGATGTAAAGCTTTGTAGCCAAAGGGATCATAAGGCTCAGCAATGTCTATCTGCTTATGGGGTTCCCGAATACCGGCCATATCGTAAGCCATATTAGCAGCGCATTCCAGGTACCTGGGGTAATACAAGTCCCTGGTAGCCCAGTAGGCAGTATCCAAAGTCCAACCGGTTCCCTCTATCCATACGGGCTGGTCAGTAAACCTGCGTGCCACATTTTCAGAAGCCAACACCATAGCTACTGCTCCATCGGTTACCGGACTCACGTCCAGGCGGTTAACCGGATAGGCCATGACTTCCGAGTTCATTATGTCTTCTACAGTAAGTTCCTCTTTACCGTAAAACTGAGAAGCCGGATGTTTAAGGCCGTTATTCTTAATTTTTGCTGCGGCTAAAGCTATGTCTTCCTTGCTGTATCCGTAAGTCTGCATATAGCGGTTCATTTCCATAGAGAATATCCATATCAGGTTGGGGTAAAGAGGACGCTCGGTGGTATGATCAAAAATAGTTACAAAGAAGGCCTGAGCGTGAGGCATGGCACTGGACATCTTTTCTTCACAAATCACTAGACAGGTGTCGAACATCCCGGAAGCTACGTGATACCAACCGTGAATGAGGGCATGGACACCTGTGGCTCCTCCGTTAAACACCCTAAGGGTAGGTTTATTCCATCCCCCGCAGCCGTCAGCTAAATACTCTCCCTTCTGGTGAATTCCGTCAAAGGCATCGGGTGCGCTTCCCGAAGCCACTGCTTCTATATCTTTAAGCTTCATGTCACAACTGTCTAACGCTTCTTTAGAAGCATAGTAAGACAGCTCTTTAGGAGTTTCTTGAGCTCTTCTTACAAAATTGGTCATGCCTGCCCCTATTGCAGCAACTCTTCTCATAGCTTATAACCTCCCGTTAATAATTTTTATCAATTCTTTAGTTCTCTTCCCTGCTTAAAACTACAGCAGCACCAGTAGCAGTGGGTAGACCTCTCCAGGCAAAAGCCAAGCCAGTGTGCACATCCGGCAGTTGCCGCCTGCCCGCTGCTCCTCGGAGCTGTAAAACTACTTCCAGCATTTTCTGCAATCCATTGGCATCATGCAGGTTCCCTACTCCCAAATTACCCCCGGAAACATTAACCGGGAAGGAACCGTCTTTATAGAAAATGCCTCTATCCAAAAGGTCTCCAGCTTCTCCCGGAGCACAAATCTTCAGTGCTTCCAAATGCTGTAGCTCTTTATAAGAAAAAGTATCATCAATCTCTGCAAAGCTCAGCTGCTCACGAGGAGAAGTTATTCCCGCCATTTGATAAGCTTTATCGGCTGCAATTTCAGCGTACTTGGCTTTACTCCATTCAAATCTGGTATCCAAGTTTGGAGAATCTGTGCCCCAACCTATACCCTTGATCCAAACCGGATTAGTAAAAAGCTCCTTGGCTTTTTCTTCTGAAGCCAAAAGAAAAACTACCGCTCCATCAGCATGCTGGCTGGTGTCCAAAAAAGTCATCGGTGAAAACAGCTCTTCCGATTCCAACACATCCTCAATGGTCACTTTAGCTCCATAAGCTGCGGTTTCATTAAAAAGAGCGTTAGCCTTGTTTTTACTTACTACCCGGGCACACTGTTCTCTGGAAACTCCCGTTTCGTAGAGGTACCTGTTCATTTCCATTCCAGCGATAAAATAGGGATTTTCTCCCAGC
>CAZXDQ010000261.1:0-1664 GCA_964639405.1 uncultured Syntrophomonadaceae bacterium
GTATTGGCGGTTCCCAAATCAATTCCAATATCCCTGGACATACTGCCAAATAATGACGGCATCAGTTGCTTTCTCCTTTCTTAAACTAGCGTGTTTGTCTCCATTACGTTGAAATCGTAAATATTATAACAGCCCCTGCTTTAACTCCACAATAGTTTTTTATTCATCTACAAGAATTTTTTGCCAATAACTATAATTATTTAAAGAAGACCCTTTTCTTTAAAACTAAGATAACGACCATCCCCTATAATTAAGTGATCTTTAACCTCTATACCCAACAAACTCCCGGCTTCAACCAAACGATGGGAGACTTCCTGATCTTCCTTACTGGGACTAGGATCTCCGCTAGGATGATTGTGAACCAGGATAATGGAAGACGCGCTTTTTTTAATAGGTATGCTGAATATTTCCCGGGGATGGACAATGGAAGCATTCAAGCTTCCTACCGAAACTTGTTCTTTGGAAATTATTCTGTTTTTGGTATCTAACAGCAGAAGCATAAAATATTCCTTTTTTAGGTGACGCAGCTCTTCCATGAAAAGTTCCGCCACCTGTCCCGGGGAAGCCGCCTGAATTTGCTCATCGCAAACTGTGGTAGCTATTCGTTTCCCTATTTCTAAAGCGGCTTTTATCTGTACTGCCTTTGCCAATCCCACCCCGTTAAATTTCTGCAGTTCTTCCAAAGCAAAAGAAGGTAAAAAGGAAAGTCCGCCTGCTTCAGCCAATAACCTTTCAGCCAAGTGCACTGCCGACTCCTGTTGATTCCCGGTGCGCAAAAGTAAGCCTAACAGTTCTGCATTAGAGAGACTCTCCGTCCCCAAGCGCTTCAGCTTTTCCCGCGGTCTTTCTTCAAGGGGAAGATCTTTTATAGATAATTTGTGGTTTTCCATTATTAACAGTTTCTCTCCAGTATTTTGGGACATCCAGGCCTTCCTTGGCGAGAAGCAAATAGGTTTGTCGCAAAGGAAGTCCAACTACATTAAAGTAACACCCTTCAATTTTCTCTACAAACATTCCCGCAAGTCCTTGGATAGCATAACCCCCTGCTTTTCCTTTCCAATCCTCGGAACTCAGGTAATAAAAAAGTTCTTTTTCCCCCACCTCCGAAAAATGGACCCGTGTAAAGCCGAAGTCAGTGCTAACTTTCTCTGGTTGCTCTACATCTATCAAAGCCACTCCAGTGTATACCTGGTGAACTTTCCCACTGATTTTTTTTATCATCTCCCGAGCTTCTTCTATCTCTTCTGGCTTACCCAGTAAATCCCCTTCTATCTCTACCACTGTGTCTGCGCCCAAAACCAGCCCCTTCTTAAAATTAGCAGCTACTTTTTCGGCTTTCTGCCTGGCCAGCTGCTCTACTCCTTCAGGTAAGGGGATAGATATAGTTTCTTCTTCCAGATCACTACCGTAAACTTGAAAAGGATAACCTATCAGGTTCATTAATTCCTTGCGCCGAGGCGACGCAGAACCTAAAATCAACGGGATGCTCAATTAAATACCTCTCTTTCATGTTTAATTCTTGAAAAAATGCACTTCATTCCATTTATTGGCAATTGCTTGAGGTGAACCTGTTAACCCCAGAGTTTTCATATTGTTCAACCAAGATTTTCTATTTATGCAATCCAGGCGATGAGAACTTTTTGCAGAAAAAAGAAAGGGAAAAC
>CAZXDQ010000261.1:1674-3271 GCA_964639405.1 uncultured Syntrophomonadaceae bacterium
CGCAAAGTTTTCAAGTTTCGTGTAGTTAATTCTTCTAAGGAATGGGCAGCTAATCCAGTAAAAACACCAGTGGGAATGGCTATAAGTATCAAAAAAGGAGCATACCCTTGGAGCAGAAGGGAGTTTTGTAAAATAATGGCGGCTACTGTTAGTTGAGTTACATTGTGAAGCACCGCTCCCGTAACACTAACGGAAATTATACTTATATTTCCCCGTCGTTCCATTTTAAACAATAGGTACATAGCTACGCAACTTATTGTTCCTGCGGTCAAGCTCATCATAAATCCGGGTCCCAAAAATTTGCCGGTAAAAAAACTGCTCAAAATACTTCTTCCTCCGGCAATAACCAAGCCACTACCCAAACCGTACAATCTCAAAGTCAACAGGGTTATAACATTAGCCAGACCTAATTTGGCACCGGGCAAAGGAATAGGAAGGGGAAATAAAGTCTCTACCGCGTGTATAACCACAGCAAAAGTCAACAGGAGGGCGAGATAGGTTATCTTTAAGGTACCACTCAAGGAAAACACCCCTCTGAATAAAATCTAAAGAAGTTAATTTATATTTTGACATTATACTAAAAAAATATTATTAATCCATCTCTAGTTTTTCTTCATCCAATCCAGAAGTAATTTTAAGGTTCCCTTCTTCAGTTACCAAAACTCCTTCCATGTCTGAAGCTTCTTCCAGGAATTCTTTTCCCCTTTCCGGTCCCATAATAAAGGCTGCGGTAGAAAGTGCATCTGCCCGGGTAGTATAGGAAGAAACCCCTGTCACACTAGCTAAATCTGGGGCGGGATACCCGCTTGCTGGATCTAGGAGGTGATGATAGCGTTCTCCTCCTTCCTTAAAATAACGTTCATAATTGCCGGAGGTATCCACCCCCGCATCACTCAAATTTAACACAGCAAAATGGTTCCCCATATCATCATGAGGATCCCGTATACCCACCCTCCATGGATTTCCGTCTTCCCTGTCTCCCAGGACCCTAATATCTCCAGCATCAATAAAAGCACTTTCTATGCCTTGTTGTTTCAAAATTTCCGCTCCCTGGTCTACAATAAAGCCTTTGGCAATGCCTCCCAATTCCAGAGCCATATCAGTATCGGGAAGAAATACTTTCTTCTCCTCTTTATCCAGCTCCACTTGCGAATAATCCACTAAGGAAAGCACCTCTTCTATCTCTTCTTCTTCCGGAATCCTGCTTCTTTCTTCAAAATCTTCTTCCCCTTCCGGATCATAAAAGCCCCACAAATCCACCAGGGGAGCTACGGTTATATCGAAAGCCCCTTCTGTCTCCTTGCCTACTTCCAGGGCCTTATCGATCAATTCTGCAGTTTCCGGCTCCACTTTTACCGCTTCTTTCCCCGCATTTTCATTAATTTTCCATACATCGCTTCCTTCTACTCCCCGATCCAGGTTCTTTTCCAATTCTTCCATCTTTTCAAAAACTAAAGCACTCACTTTATCAGCTTTTTCTTCATCATCAGATACTAGCAACAAATTCACTTCTGTATCCATCATCAAACGGTGATACCGATGAGTGTTATCTTCTGCCCAAGGCCCCAATTGACATCCACTTACCACCAGAAAGGAA
>CAZXDQ010000262.1:0-3262 GCA_964639405.1 uncultured Syntrophomonadaceae bacterium
GGAAATACGTTCTTGTAGTTTTCACGGCGGACTAATACGATTAGATTTCAGTGCCGGCACAGCAGTTTACCCGGAGGACGGCAGCAGTTTGAAAGAGCTCATTCAGGCAGCTGACTTGGAAATGTACAAAAACAAGCATGGCCAGTAAGATAATACAAGTTAGAGGTGAGTAAACCATGTTTGTCGTGAGCATAGATTTGGGGTACCGTTATGTTAAAGGTGTTAATTCCCGTCGGGAGAAAATAATTCTCCCCAGCTTTGTAAGTACGGGCCACCGCCGCCAGTTTAATGACCTGTTTGGTCAATCTAAAAGCGGGATTCACTTGGACCACCTTCACGTGGTCCTGCACGAAAGCGGGGAAGAAAAGCAGTTCTTTGTAGGAGAACTGGCTTGCAAAAGCCGTAATCCGATTATCCCGTTTGCCGAAAATAAAATAAGGCACTTTGCTACCAGGGCCATGGTTTCCACGGCCACGGGACTTTTAACCCATGGTAACGAAGGTAGGCTCCATATTACTTCAGGGCTACCCTTGATGCAGTTTCAGCAACTAAAGAATGAGATGTACCACTACCTGAAAGGATTAGATCTAACCGTGGAACTGGTGCACCTGGACGGGGCAAAATCGATACGCCGGGTAAAATTCGACCGGGTCACCTTATTCCCCCAGGGGGCGGGAGCCGTATTTTACGTGACTACCGCCCAGCGCAATTTTCTCGACCGCAAAAATATCCGTGTCGGGTTAGTAGATATAGGGGGGAAGACTACTGAAGCGTTAATGTTCCAGGTTGCTGAAGGAGTGGAAGTAGTAAGCGAGTATTGTGATACCTTTGACTTGGGAACCAGCATGGTGGAGGACCGGGTAAGGGAAGTATTTTACGAAAAAACTGGGCGCCGGTTGGATGATAAAGAGCTCCACGAATCTATTCAGCAGAGGGTCATCTATTTTCGTGGTAAGGAATACTCCCTGCAGCAGATGTTAGAGGAGGCCCGGGAGGAACTTGCTTTGAACATACAGGAAGAGCTGAACCGCCTCTGGGGCAAGGCACAGGACTTTGTATATTTAATCCTTTGGGCCGGAGGAGGTGCAGCGGATCTTTATCCGCACCTGAGAACACAGAATTCGCTGCTGGTGAAAGACCCCCAGTTTGCTAATGCTATGGGCAACCTGTTTGTAGCCGAAGCGGATTAAACAATGTACACAGACCGGTAGCTGCTTATTTAACAGTGGAAAAAAAATTTTTAAATGGGCTACAGTCTAAAGGCCACAGGGCCATATGCTCTAAAAGACGTAAATAGCTAATATCAGATCGGGTTCTCAATAGGGGGTGTGCCACAGCTTTGCAAACAAAAAACATCGGTGGCCTGTTCCCTTAGGTGATCTGACTGAACCAATCTGCCGATCTGTACTGAGCCCGTGGCACAAGGAGGTGCTGCCATGCCTGGCAGCCAGATTTTCCGGTTTCGATTAAAAAGGGATGAACATCCCGGGCTATATGATTACCTGCAGTCACTTCCCCGGGGGCAACGGTCTTCTATTATCAGAAATACCCTAATTGATAATTTCGACCAGCACAACGTGTTACTTAAGCTCAGGGAAGTTTTATCTGAATTGATAGAACACCAGCTGGAGGAAATCCTGCGCGGCATAGAGGTAATTATTAGCCAAAAACTTAAAGAAAAACAACGGTCTCAATCAAGCCAAGACTTATCCAAAATAACAGAAATGCTTTATCGCTTAGAGCAGCGCCTCGATCAACTTTGCGGAACCCCGGGCAATAATAAGCGGGGAACAAAAGGTGATGAAAGTTATTTTACCGATTTTACAGAGATAGAGCTTACTGAGGAAACTAAGGAAAAGCTGAAGAAAAGCAAGCAGAGCTTTTTAAACCTATAAGAATGATAGTCGAGTATCTTCCAGTACAATTACCTGGATTTATAAAAAGGGGCATGTTAATATGGGAGATAATTTTTTTGTGAGGCTTTGCCAAAAAGCCGGGATAAACATTGACCCCCGCATAATCGCAGTTATATATTTGCTGTCAAATGTAAAACGGGAAGAAATAATTGATCACGTGACTTCCGGCCGCATTTTATTTGACGAGTTGTTTGAAATAAGCACCTGCTGGAGTTATAAGGAACAACAATTTATAAGAGTGGCGGCAGCTTTATACCCAAGTAGTAAATTTGATATTGTCGTAGACAAGCTTTTCAATTATCTTAACCGGGAAGAAAGAGCATTAGTGCTTACTGCGTTAAATATTTATTACCAGGTGATTAGAGAAAACAAAGACTGACTCCAACGATATTTAGAGAGGTCGATTATTATGAAGAACCTTGCAAGAAAAATTGAAATATCACCGGTAACTAATAATAGCAATGAAATTAAAGAAAAGACCATATTATCAGTTACGGGAGAAATTGGGGCAGTAATTTTGATATTTATTTTAAACTATAGCAGTAACGAAGGGAGCTTTTCCTTGGCAATAAAAAAAGGGAACTATTACGAGCTCCTACAAAAAGATTTTTTTGAACGTTTTGCCTGTTTAATAGATAGAGAGCTTAAGGAGGATACTATGACCATGGAGCAACTATACAACCTCATCACCAAACACGAAAGTATATTTTTAGAACTAGAAGAGTTATACACCGCATATCTTGTTAATACTAAGAAGATAAGTTATGATAGTACCTAGTAAATGATATTTATATAATTTTAAACCTTGTATAAAATCTACCTTACAAATCAAAAAAAGAGGTAGGTGAGTAAAGTGAAGAATAAATTAAACGCTGTTTTGGAATATTTGGTTAAAAAGCTAGACGGTAAAGTTACCAGGACTCAACTGGTAAAGTATGTTTACCTTTACGATCTTAAAGCTAAACCAGAAGGCTTAGAAACAGGTATTACCTGGAAAAATTATTACTATGGCCCTTATTCTGAAGAAGTAATAGATGCATTAAAAGATATGAATGGTTACGAATTAATCGAAGAACAGAGGCTTAATCTTTCCTCGGAAAAGTTTTATTATCTCTATAGAAAAGGTCCCGTGGATTTAGAATATTCCTTAGATAAAAAAGAACGCAGCATACTGGATAGACTTATAGAAAAACATAAGGGCTCTACTCTTGAAGAATTACTTGAGGAAGTGTACCAGACAAATCAATACCAAAAGTCTGATTTTGGTGAAGTTATTCCCATTTAAGGAGAAGTAACCAATGGGAGCCTGGGATTTTAACCGTAATCATGACTACGAAAAGATAGTT
>CAZXDQ010000263.1:0-3247 GCA_964639405.1 uncultured Syntrophomonadaceae bacterium
CCTTGCCCTCCCGGGTTATTCCCGGGGGGTGCTGCAACAGTACTTTCTCCCCGGCGGCGCTTAAAAAACTCCAGAGCTACGTGGGGAAAGAGGATATAAGAAAGGACGTCTTCCTCTTTCTCCTGGTAATCCTTTATTTCTTCTCTGGCCTGATCCATCTGGGGATCTAAATAATCTGCCGGTCTGGCAGTAATCGGTTCTTCGTCTTTCAGCACCTGCTTTTGTAACTCAGGATCGATTTCCGCCGGTGGTAAACCATACAGGCCTTTCACATAATTCTTGACTTCTTTGGAGACCATTTTATAACGCTCCTCCATTAACACATTAACTACCGCCTGGATTCCTACTATTTGGCTAGAGGGGGTGACCAGCGGGGGATACCCCAGATCCTTGCGTACCCGAGGAACCTCTTTCAACACTTCCCCTAACTTATCCTGAGCGTTTTGCTCCGCCAGTTGTGAGGCCAGATTGGAAATCATACCCCCGGGAATCTGGTAGCTCAATACATTGGCATCCACGCCCAGAGCCACATCAATGGGGATATGGTAGTTCTGCCGAATGGATTTAAAATATTCACTAATTTCTCCTAAAAGTTCTAAGTCCAGGCCGGTATCGTAGGGCGTTCCCTGGAGGGCTGCCACCATACTGTCGGTGGCTGGCTGGCTGGTTCCCAGGGATAGAGGAGCAGCGGCAGTATCCACCACATCTACCCCTGCTTCAATTGCCTTCAAGTAAGCCATAGAAGCCATACCACTGGTGTAGTGACAGTGAAGCTGAACTGGAAGCCCTACTTCTTCTTTTAAATACTTGACCAACTGGTAAGCGTCATAGGGAGAAATTAATCCGGCCATATCTTTGATGGCAATGGAATCGGCTCCCATTTCTTTTAGCTGGTAAGCCAGCTTAACAAAATGCTCCAGGTCATGAACCGGGCTAATGGTATAACTTAAGGTTGCCTGAGCGTGTCCCTTTTCCCCTTTGGTTGCTTCGATAGCTTTTTTCATGTTTCGCACGTCGTTCAAAGCATCAAAGATCCTGATTATATCAATGCCGTTGCCCAGGGCTCTTTTCACAAACTCTTCCACCACGTCGTCAGGATAATGCCGGTACCCTACTACGTTTTGCCCCCGCAACAGCATCTGCAGTTTGGTCCTATCTAATACTTTTCTCAGCTTGACCAGCCGTTCCCAAGGATCTTCATCCAGGTAGCGCATACAGCTGTCAAAAGTGGCGCCACCCCAAACCTCCAAGGAATGATATCCTACCTGGTTCATTTTTTCCGCCACTGGCAGCATATCCTCAGTTTTCATCCTGGTAGCCATAAGGGATTGATGGGCGTCTCGAAAAGAAGTGTCGGTAATTTTTACTCTTTTTCCCTTTATATTTTCCCTCATGCTAGCGAATCACCTTCCCGCAATTTAGTCCTCTTTCTATCTCGACAGCGAGTATATATTCTTTCCTGTCTTCTTTACATATTATAACCTTTTTACTGGTTTGATTAAACCACTAAAAAAGATATTGGCTTTCCTGATTCCTACCATCTTACTTAACTCTACCTAAATGTCTTTTCTTAAGGTGATTCCACATTAACCATATTAACTACTTCATCGCCAGCTTCCACCTTGATCAAGGTTACCCCTCGGGAATACCTGCTTTGCACCGGAACCTGCTGGGCCTTTTGACGGATAATAATTCCTTGGGCGGTTACAATTACCACTTCTTCTTCTTCCCGCACCAATTCGAAACTGGCCACTTTACCTCGACGGGAAAAATCAGTTTTTAGACCAATCAGTCCTTGGCCTCCCCGTTTTTGCGGTTTTAGCTCGCTGGGTTTAATTCTTTTGCCAAATCCCTTTTCCGTTATTATTAACAGGTGCTCTTTTTCATCCAACCGATCTTCTCTAATCACGTCTGCACCAATTATCCTTTTACCTTTAGATAAGGACATGGCCTTTACTCCCCGGGCGTTTCTTCCCATAGAACGTATTTCCTGCTGGTAGAAGGTAATAAAATAACCTTCCTGGTTGCCCAACACTACCCGATCTTTTCCCTGCACCAGCATAACCTGCATCAGTTCTTCCTTTTCTGCCAACTTGATGGCAATGATGCCACTCTTTCTGGTAGAAGTAAATTCCTGCAGGGGAGTCTTTTTTATCATCCCTTGGGAAGTTACCATCAGCAGATACTGCTCTTGCTGAAAATCTACAATCGGCATCACCGCTGAAATGTGCTCTCCCCGGGCCAAGTAAAGCATGTTAATTAAGGCGGTTCCCCGGGCCTGTCGGCCGGCTTCCGGTATTTCATAGGTCTTGAGTTGATAAACCTTTCCTCGATTGCTGAAGCACAGCAGGTTGCTGTGGGTGCTTACCACGTGCATCTCCTTTACTATATCGTTTTCCCTGGTAACAGTACCCGCTACCCCCCTGCCTCCTCTTCGTTGGCTCCGGTAAGCAGACAAAGGCATTCTCTTTATATACCCCTGCTGGGTAATCAAAACCACTACTTCTTCTTCCTTGATAAGATCGGTAGTACCCAAATCTTCTTCCGGGTTTACCAAATCCGTTTTCCTTTTATCAGCATGTTTTTCTTTTATTTGGTTCAACTCATCCCGCACAATCGCCAGGACCAAACCTTCATCCGCCAGGACTCTCCGGTAATATGCAATCTTTTCTCCTAACTCTTGGTATTCTGCTTCCAACTTGTCCCTTTCCAGGGCAGTCAACCGCTGCAAACGCATATCCAAAATAGCTTGCGCCTGTTTTTCGGTTAAAGAAAAGCGCTCCTGCAAGCTCTGTCGGGCAGTGGCCACATCGGGGGATTGGCGAATAACTGCTATTACTTCATCCAAATAGTTCAGCGCCACCCGTAAACCTTCTACTATGTGCAGGCGTTCTTCCGCTTTTTCCAGATCAAACTGAGTGCGGCGGGTAATGACTTCCTTCTGATGTTCCAGATAATGCTTTAATAGATCCCGTAAGTTTAATACTTGGGGTTGCCCGTTCACCAGGGCTAACAGATTAATACCGTAACTCTGCTGAAGGGGAGTGAACTTAAAAAGCTGGTTTACAATTACTTGGGAGTTGAAATCCTTCTTGATTTCCAGCACAATACGGATACCATCCCGATCCGACTCATCGCGTAAATCAGTAATCCCTTCTATCTTTTTTTCCCGGGCCAAGTCTGCAATTTTTTCTATCAACCGGGTCTTGTTCTGTTGATAAGGTATTTCCTTGATTACCAGTTGTTC
>CAZXDQ010000264.1:0-3237 GCA_964639405.1 uncultured Syntrophomonadaceae bacterium
TATTCTGGGAGGCTGGTTAGCCGTTTTGCCAAAACTCACCGGATGACCTGCGGCGGCACTTGTAAAGTTGGCTTTATGAACCAAATAATAGGAGCAGTAAAGCTTCTTCAAGAATACAAGGGCCTGCAAAAGGTTGGGCACATAAACGAAAAGTTAACGGAAATGGTGGTTTTACGAGAAACCGCCCGAGCCTGTGGTTTGGCTGCTGCAAATAAGGGTTCTGAAGATCCTGCCGGTTCGGGGGTGTTTATGCCGGATGAAGTGATGGGCAATGTGTCCAAATTAAATGTGGGAGAAGCTTTCTGGCGGGTTATGGCCCTGGCAGGGGATATTGGTGGAGGCACCGTAGTAACCCTTCCTTCTATGAAGGAATTAAATAACCCCGAAGTAAAAGAATATGTGGAACAGGTTTACGGCTTTGGTTCCAATGAGCCCACGGAAAATATTATGAAGGTTTATAAACACCTGCAGAACTGGACTGCTGGTTTGCACGGGGTAGGCACCTGGCACGGCGCTGGCCCGGTTATGACCCAAAAAATCATGCTGCAACGGGTTATCGATTATCAGCACGAAAAAGACCTGGTAAAGAACACTCTGAATTTAAGGTAGTCAAGAAAAAAGTTGATATTTTAAAGAAAAAGGAGAGGATATAATTGTCTCTGCTGCAATATGAAACCAAGCAACAGCTGGGATTTGTCACCCTAAAAAACGAAAAAGAGCACAATGCCCTGTCTTTACAGTTGATTCACGAACTAAAAGAACAACTGCAGAGGATTGGGGAAGAAAAGGAAGTGAAAGTGGTAATTTTGCAGGGTTCTAGCAAAGTTTTCAGCGCTGGTCATAACTTGAAGGAGATTGAAGCTAAGAGTGTCCATGAGGTGCAGAGCTTGTTCCAGGATTGTATACAACTAATGAAGACCATTCGGGAAATCCCCCAATTGGTTATTGCTAAAGTACAGGGAGCAGCAGCGGCAGCCGGCTGCCAGCTGGTAGCGGTTAGCGATATGGCTGTGGCTGGGGAAGAGGCTACCTTTTCTACTCCGGGCATTAACAGCGGGTTGTTCTGCAGCACTCCTGCGGTTTTTTTGAGCAGGAATGTGGGGAGGAAACAAGCCTGCGAAATGTTGTTTACCGGACGGTTTATCACCGCCCGTGAGGCCCTGGAACATCAACTGGTGAACCGGGTGGTGCCCTCCGAAGAACTGGACGAGGTAACGGAAAAATTGGCCGGGGAGGTAGCCAAGCAGAGCCTGGCGGTAATTGAGCTGGGTAAGAAGATGTTTTATGAGCAGCTAAATATGCACGACTGGGAAGCGTTAAATTACGCTACCGAAGTAATATCTTTAAATACCAAGCATCCCGACGCGGTCGAAGGAATCAGGGCCTTTTTGGAGAAGAGGAAACCGGAGTGGCGGGAGTGAACCCGGTTAGCCTTCTACCCGAAAGATTTTTGAAGTTATATTTTGCAAGCGGTTGACCACGATAAAGGACTGTTTTAAAAGGGATTGTTCTTTCTTGCTCAATTTATAGGGGTTAATGGAGTTGCTGGGAGTTTTGCCTTGATTTATTTTTTCCACTGCCTCCCGGATGCGGAACATCATTACGGTTTCATAGGCGGTTTCAGTAAAGTCCGCTTCTTCGGCGCTCAGCACGCCACGCTTTCGTAGCTCTTGCAGGCGGTGGAAGGTGGAAGTCTCCTGGATGGCTTCCTTTAAACATATTAGTCGGATACAGTCTACAATGCGGACCGCGGCGGCAACTTTTAGATTGACTTGATTTTTGTGTTCTCCCGATTTTTCGGTTATTATTTGGCGGAAAATATTCAGTGGAGGTTTGTAGCGCAGGGTGTCTCTAGCCAGATACATAAGCGTGGTAGGGGCATTTTTGAAAGTGTTAGCCACGTAATTTTTTAAGTCGCTGGTAAGGGAATTATGGCCCCAAATGTGCCTGAAATCCAGGAATATGGTAATTTTGCGGATGTGATCTGGATCCAGGTCATCAACCCAACGGGACACCACTTGTTTCCATTCCGAGAGAGGTCTGCACCATTCTCGATTATTGGCCATTACTTTCCCCGGGCAGCGCTTAAATCCGCATTTTTCTAGCCCACCAACTATTTTTTCTCCCAGGACCAGGAAATAGTCCCTGGCTTTTTCCCTAAGATTATCGTCAGCCAGGCTTTCAAAGATGATGCCGTTGTCTTGATCAGTTCTTGAGAACTGCTCCCTGCGTCCGCTGCTACCCATATTGATCCAACTGTATTCCACGGGAGGTTCCCCGTATCCTTCAGCTATCATTTCTTTTTCCGCTAGGGAGATTATTTTTCTAGTCAAGCGGTCGTAGAATTCAGTAATTAAAGGACAGATTTCCGAAGCGTAAGCCCTTTCCATGATCAAATCTTTTAGAATATGATCTATTTCTTTGACAGCATTTTGCAGATCTTCTACCCGTTCTTGGTTTTCAATTTGGTTAATTATACTTAAAGCTCCGGCTTGCTTGGTTCTTAGCAAATCCCTAATAGTAAGGATCCCCACCATGGTTCCATTTCTACACACTAAAACGTGTTTGATGCTGTGCTGGAGCATGAGCATTTGGGCTTGAATGGAAAAGTCTTCGGGAGAAACGCTGATAATGTTTGTGCTCATAACTTGATGGGCTTTCATTTTTAGGCTGGCAGGACCTTCCTCTGCCAATACTTTGCTTACCAGATCCTTTTCGGTGATTATTCCCAGGGGAGAACCGTTGGGGGCCATCACCACTATTGAGGAAACATCGTTTTCTGCCATAATCTGAGCCACTTTCTCCACCGAGTCCAGGTAACCACAGGTAACTGGAGAAGCAACCATCAACTCAGAGACCCGTTTGCGGAGGGGATGAGTTCCCAAAGATAAACCGTCCCGGGCTTCCTCCATGAAACTTTCATAGATGCCTCTAAGCCTTGTGCTGAGTTCATAGGTGAAGTAGGAGGCGAACTCTACGTTTCGGTTGATCAGCTGCTCCAGGTCTTCATGGGGAACTAACAGGCATTTCAAATCTTCTTCTGCCGCTACCGACACAGGATAATCTTCATCGGTGAGAATAGTGGTTACCCCGGAAAATTCGTAGGGGTAGCGTCGCCCTATAGTTATCTCCTCACCGTCTTCCTGAAAGACGGTGATTTTTACGCTCCCAGCCACTAGAATAAAGAGAGTCTCCCGGGAAGCCTCCCCCTGATTAAAAAGGTAGGTGCCCTTAGAG
>CAZXDQ010000265.1:0-3232 GCA_964639405.1 uncultured Syntrophomonadaceae bacterium
CAACACTGTCGAACTGGCCATCACTACTACAAAAGCTGTTATGGGCGATAACCGGAATATGCTGGATCCTACTGTTGTAAGCACCCTTTTGGAATAAGTAATTACCCCAACCGCAATGGCAATACCCCCCAGGAGAAAAAGCTGCTCAGTGCCAGTAAAAGTTATCAAATCGCCTAACTGTACTTCCTGGAAAGGATTGGCCCGGAGAAAAACCCCCATAACGTTGGCAATATTGTTGGCCCCTAAGCTATAGGCGCCGAAAGCTACAGCCACAATAAGGGCTATACGGGTATAACGGTCCAAAGCAAAAAGGTGAAAACCCACTCTTTCCAAAATGTTCTTGACCACCCAGTAAAATATTACTGCAATAATGAAAGCCAAGAGGGGAGCAAACACCCAGGTGCTTACTATCTGGGAAAGGAGAGAATAGTCCGTGGAAACCCCTGCATAGAAATTCCAGCCCACTATAGCTCCCACAATAGCCTGGGAAGTAGAGATGGGTAATCCTGCCCTGGTTAACAAGGTAACTGCTACGGCAGCCGAACAAGCTACCACAAAGGCCCCCGGCAAAACAGGTATGCCACCTAATTCCCCCAGAGTTTGGGAGGCTCCAGCCCCGCTTATTACCGAGCCCAGAATAACGAATAAACTACACAAGGCTGCCGCGGTGCCAAATTTCAACATCCTGGCTCCTACGGCCGTGCCAAAAATGTTGGCAGCATCGTTGGCCCCCAAGGACCACCCTAAAAAAAGTCCGCTGGAAAGAAAAACTACCGTTTCAACCATTTAGTCTTCACCATCCCCTTGCTTAACTCCTGCAGTATACCAGGTAATCCTTGATTAAATTCTCGCCTTTAACTTATAGATGAGAAGATTCTTGGCAATGTCCTCGGCCTGGTCAGAAAGGAGGGCTATATCCTCAATAATATTCCTGGCCTGGATCTTTTTAGACAAACTCCTGATCCCCAACCCCTGAAACACTTGGTACTTCATCTCTTCTTCCAGACGGTCTACTTCTTTTTCGTAATAATAAACCTGTTGCACGTAATAGTCCAGTTTACGGCTGTCACTAAAGAATACCCGTACTGCCCTGACCAGCTCATCCACAGCACCCACATTGGCACAGGCCATCTTCCAGAAATCTTCCTCCAGCATCAATAAAATATCCGGCTTTTCCAAATAAAGCTGAAACAAAGTCCTTTTTGAGATATCCACCAAATTATCCAGATCATCAATCATCTCCAGCACGTCAGGTGTGGAATCGGGAATGAGCATGTAAGTGTGGAGGTTATGCCTGATACTTCTCACCAGGTTGTCCGCGTCCCTTTCATAACGGGATATCTGCTTCTGTCGATTGATTAGTTTTTCTTCGCCCCCAAACCTTCCCCACTTATCTTCTTGATCCCCCTGTTCGATAGCCATTTCTATACGGTCAGTTCCCACCGTTAACTCCTCGTTCAATCCCTCGTTTTCTTCCCCGTCCTTCTCTCCGAACTTTTCCTCCTGCTCCTTTCCCTTTTCAGGCGGAGCCTGCTGCTCATTAGTAACCCGATGGCTGCTTTCTGGTAAATTTGCATTCCCGGTCTCCCTGGAGGAATATTTCTCCGCTTCAGCTCTGGATTCCTGAAATCTTTCCTTCTTCCTCCGTTGTCTATCCTTCTCTTCGTCAATAAAATCCCGTATGCCCTCTTTAAATACCAGGGCTGCATTGGATACACACTCCAGAAACTGATCAATTTCTTCCATGATTAATTTGCTTTTGTTGGTAAAAAAATCTTTAGTTCTCATCGTTCCTTCATCACCTTCACTCTATCGTTAATAGCTGTAACCAATATTTTACACCAAAACAGAACTGGAAATACAGTATAGCATCCTCTAAATATATTATAAACTAGCTTTAAACCACTTCATGTTTAGAAAACCCCGCACCAATAATTATAGCTAAAACCAACCCAAAAATCAGATACCTGTAGAGATATACTTTTCCATTGGTATATAAACCGCCAAAGTTAAAACCACCAACAGAACTGACATGGCAGTAGCAGGGCCAAGATCAGCAAATCCCCAGAAAGTATAGGCTGCTACCGACATGGTTAAGGTCGCTTCGGTACCACCACCTAAAAACACAGGGATCAACAGATCCCTCACACTACTCAAAAATACTATCAAAAAAGTTCCCGTCAAAACTGGCTTCATTAGAGGGATGGTTATTTTATAGAAAGTTCTTAACCAACTTCCCCCGCAAACGTAAGAAGCCTCTTCTAAAGATTCATTTACCTGCTGCAGTCCGTCAGTTACATTTCTGGTAGATAGAGGCAGCCAACGGGCAATCATGCACAGCACTATGAGCCATATAGTGCCGTACAGAGCAAAGGGAGGCCTAATCCATGCCCAGGTAAAACCAATGACCAGGGCAGAACTGGGCACAACCAAAGGGAAGAAGGTGGCTAAACTGAGGAAATTACGGTAAAAAACTCTGGTGCGTACCTGGATATAAGCTATTACGCTACACAATACCAAAGCTCCTAACCCAGAAGCAACCCCCAACAACAAAGTGTTTCGCACCGAGGGCCACATATTCCCGTAATCAAAGAGCAAGTAGCGGTAATTGTCTAAAGAAAAATCTTCCAAGGAAAAATGCAGATAACCCGTTTCCGAAAAGGACATGATCAACACTGAGCTATAGGGGATTACCAACGCCAAAATGACTACTGCAAAACAAAATGCGGTTAAAAGCCACTGGTAACTAACTTGAAAATCCCCCCTCCGCCTGCCTTTCACTCCCACTACCTCGTACTGCCCAGCAATAAGGCGATTCTGGTACCAGATCAATGAAGTCCCTACTACCACCGCTAAAAGGGTAAAAAGTACCGCAATAGCAGCAGAAACTCCCAGATCAGGAGGAAAAGAAGTGATGAGGCGGTACAGTTGAGTTGCAAACACGTATATACGTTCCGGCATGCCCAGTATAGCGGGCACCGCAAACATGGCAAAACCAGAAATTAGGGAAAAAACTCCCGCCGTAATCAGGCTGGGTTTTATCAACGGCAAAGTTATCCGTAAAATCGTGGTAAATTTGCTGGCACCGCTCACCAGGGCACACTCTTCAAAACTGCTGTCAATATTCTCTAAAGCTTTACTGATAAGAATAAAGACTAAAGAGTAAATAAACAAACTGCCTACAAAAATCATCCCGTAGATAGTGTAAATATTAAAGGGGCTGATGTTAAAG
>CAZXDQ010000266.1:0-3223 GCA_964639405.1 uncultured Syntrophomonadaceae bacterium
ACTCTGAACACTGGGTTGACTACTGGTGATGAAGTATCCCGGGTCAAAGAGAATCGGCAAAAATTCTTGTCTTTGTGGGGACTTTCTCTGGAGAAGGCAGTCGCTGGTCTATCGGTACATGGAGTGAGAGTAACTCCAGTTTCTTCGGCGGATAAAGGTAGAGGACAGGAGTTGGGTGACGGGGTGCCTGATACCGATGGGTTGATCACCAATGAAAGGGAGTTGGCTTTAACTGTCCATTCGGCTGATTGTCAAATGATACTAATCTTTGATCCCTGGCGTAAAATTATAGGGGTGGCCCATGCCGGTTGGAGGGGACTTTTGTTAGGCATGGGTACTGTTATAATAAAAAAGATGGAGGAATATTATGGAACGAATCCCGAGCATGTTACAGCAGTAGTAGGTCCCAGTATATGTGTTGATTGCTTTGAAGTAGGGGTAGAAGTGGTTCAATATTTCCGTTTTCGAAGGCAGTATCGGACACCTTTGGTATTTAATTCTCCTACCAGAGGTTCTTACTATATTGATTTACGAGGGATAATTCGCGAGCAACTGCAGGAAGCTGGAGTTACAGAAGATAAGCTGAGTATTTCTACTCTCTGCACTAAAGAGCACCCTGCCTGGTTTTATTCTCATCGTAGAGATGGTAGCAGAACTGGAAGGATGATGGGGTTTATTTCTATGGAATAAATATAGCGGAAAAAGTATAATTGGCTGCAGACTTGAGATTAATGTTTGATTTATAGAAAGAGAAGCGGTGATGGAAATGCAAGAAAAATCTAGTAAGGGCTTTCGGGTGGTAAAAGGTAGAGGCAGAAAAAAGCTTAGGAAAATAGAAAACCTGCTTTACTTGTTAGCTTTTTTAGTGGTAGTATTATTACTGTTGCAAATAGGCTATCATTGGATAAGTTCCTGGATTTATTCCTGTCAAATAGAAATGGAAAGGGCTGAACCAGGAAAATTGCGTTCCCATTACCAGGGTAAAGGAATAATTACTAGAAATGAAAAAGTGATTGAATCCTCGGAGGAAGGAATATTTGTGAAGAAGGTGCCGGCGGGAGAACGGGTCGCTAGAGGAGAAAAAGTGGGTTATCTTTTATACAATCTGGATGTTTGGCTGGAGGATTCAAGGAAAGATTCCGGAGATGATCAACAGCTATGGGTTTGGTTAGCTCTTCAAGATCTTTTCGGAGAAGCACAAGGGTCGGGAGGAGAAGAGGAGGATGCTATTTTAAGGTATAGATATCAAAACTTTTTTCCACGGGTAAAGTTTTATGCAGCTAGTCCAGGAGTGATCTCCTATCAGGTGGATGGAATGGAAAGTTATGCCCCCCATAATTTGCCTTATGAAATCTTGAGCTCTCAGCAGCAGGAAGAGGAAACAGGAAAAGAAGAAAGTCAGAGTGGGGAGAGAACGGATAATTTTTTTAGGGTAGAAAAAAATGAGCCTGTATTCAAAATAGTAGACAACTGGGAGTGGTACTTCAGCATTTCCCTGGGCTTAGAAGAAGGCCGGGAACTAGCTGAGCCCGAGACAGTAAAGATATTATTTCCTTTTGCTCAAGAACGGGAACTGACTGGTGAAAAATGGGAAAAGAAAGTTGACTCGCAAAACGAGCAAGTTATAGTAACTTACCGCCTGGAAGAGGAAGTTCCGAACTTTCAGAAAGTGCGTAAAGCCGAAGCAACCATTTATTTTCAAAAGTACCAAGGTTTAATTATTCCTGCAGCCGCCTTAGAAGAAAAAGAAGGAGAAAAAGGGGTGTATATAAATCAAGGAGGAGTGATTGATTATAGGGAAGTGGAAGTGGTGCATATTCAGGGCAAAAAAGCGGTAATTGAGGGAATTGACCCTTATTCTATAGTAGTTACCACCCCTGGTTTGGTGGAGGAAGGACAAAGGTTGGAATAAAAGGTTGGAATACAAGGGGTGAGGGTGTTTATATGGAAGGAGCGATAGAAAAGAATTACCATGATTTGAGGAGGAAGATTGCTGAGGCTTGTGAAAGAGTTAATAGGGATTTCCAGGAAGTGAAGTTGATAGCGGTAACTAAAAGGATTTCTCTCGAAAAAATTATGGAGGCTGTAGATCTAGGCATAACTGAACTTGGAGAAAACCGGATGCAGGAGGCTTTGCCAAAAATACCTCAAATTTCTCCCAGGGTAAATTGGCATTTTGTCGGTCACCTCCAGACCAATAAGGTAGGAGACGACTTGGATAATTTTTGTCTGCTTCATTCTTTGGATCGTTTAAAACTAGCCGAAAAGATTGATCAGTGGGCGCAAACTCGCAGGAAACAGTTGCCTGTATTGATACAGATAAACGTTTCTGGAGAAGCAAGTAAATTTGGTTTACCCCCAGAGGAATTAGAGGATTTTTTGCAGGAAGTTCTTATTCAGGATGGCATAGAAATTAAAGGATTAATGACCATGGCTCCCTGGACTGAAAATCCGGAGGAAGTAAGACCTTATTTTGTTAAACTAAGGCAGTTGAGAGATCAGGTTAATAAAAACTTGGGGTTAAACTTGCACCACCTCTCTATGGGTATGACTAACGACTATATGGTGGCAGTAGAGGAAGGTTCTACCATGGTGCGTTTGGGCACTGCTCTTTTTGGCTCTCGGGAGTAATTCCCGGAATTCATTCCATAACATGGTCATTAAAAGCAGTCTGGTAATTTTAAAAAGCTTAACTCCAGTTTAACTTCCAGTGGTAAAAACTTGTTAAAGGCAGGTGAAGGCGCGATGGACGGCGCGATGGATGCTTTAATAAGAGAACTTGTGTTAACCATCATCCAAATTTTTTATTTTATACTGTTGGGAAGAATTATTCTTTCGTTTTTCCGAGCAGCTACTTATACTAACCCTAACCCCACAGTAGAACAGATAAGCCAAGTTTTATACCAGCTAACAGAGCCTTTGTTAAGGCCTCTGAGGAATCTGATACCTAGTGTAAAAATGGGCATGGGTTATTTAGATCTTTCTCCTCTTTTACTGTTGATCATCCTTTCAATAATTAGGAATGTTCTTATAGTTCACTGGTAGCATTTGGAAGTGCAAAGACAGGAAAATTGAATTAGAAGGAGTCGAACTTGTTTTGTTGGGACTAGCAGCAATATTACTATCTCTTTTATTAATGATACTGCTTATACGCAGGGGTTGGAAACTAAGCTTAAGCATTTGGATTGCTCTTCCGATAATGGCACTGATAAGTGGGCTTTCT
>CAZXDQ010000267.1:0-3221 GCA_964639405.1 uncultured Syntrophomonadaceae bacterium
GCACGGTTAGTACTTCTTCTATCCTGCCTGCCACCTGGCCAATCATGGGCGAACCTTCTTCTAAATCCCCGTAGAGAAGTGCCTTCTCCGAACGCCCTCTCCCCAGTTTTTGTAATATCTCTTCTGGAGACCAGCCCTGCTTCTCCCAAGATAAGATTTCCTCCGACAACTTGTTCTTCAATACCCTGGTAGGATTATATGCACGTCCAGTAATAATAGTTCCTGTTTCAGAAGCAGTAGCGACAGCTTCTTTAAATTTCTGGTGAGCAACGCACTCCTTAGTCATGGCAAATCTGGTTCCCATTTGGATCCCTTCAGCCCCCAAAGCGAAGGCTGCTGCAGCTCCTCTGGCATCGGCTATTCCCCCTGCAGCTACCACAGGAACCTGTACCGCATCGGCTACTTGGGGAGTTAAAACCATGGTGGTAACATCGTCAAAAGCATTGTGACCTCCAGCCTCCCAACCTTCTGCAATTACCATATCCACACCTGATCCTTCTGCCTTTTGACCTAACCTAGCCGAAGGGACTACATGTGCCACTTTAAGCCCTTTTTCCTTGAGGTGAGAAGTGAATTTTCCTGGACTACCCGCAGAAGTAACTAATACTTCCACTCCTTCCTCTATCGAAGCTTCAATGATTTTATCCGCATTCTCTGTCACTAAAGGGACATTTACCCCAAAAGGCTTGTCCGTCATTTCTTTAGTTTTTCTTATGTTAGTTCGCAAATTATCCGGGTCTTTCCCTCCAGTAAGTTGTCCCAACCCTCCAGCATTAGAAACAGCCGCAGCCAGTTCTGGAGAGGCTATATACACCATACCTCCCTGGATAATAGGGTATTCTATCCCCAACACTTCGCTTACTCGGGTTTTCATTTTTCTTCCTCCTCCTTAGTAAGTTTTCCCGATGGATTTTCTAGCTAAAATACTTCAAGTATAATAACTTTTTGCAATCAATAAGCTTCTTCAAATATCTTTACTATATCTTCCTTATTACCTTGAATAGGGTTGGTAAATGCATTGCCATCTTTTAACGCCAGTTCCGCCATTTTTTCAAAGTCTTTTCGATCAACTTCCAGTTCCGACAAGCCACTGGGAATACCTATGTCCTTTGAAAGCTGCTCTATAGCTTTTATGGCTAATTCAGCCGCATCCCTCTGGGATCTCCCGGAAATATCTTCACCGAAAATTTCAGCTACATGCATTAACCGATCAGGCACAGCACGTAAATTGTATCTTTCCACATGGGGAAGTAAAATAGCATTAGCCACTCCGTGAGGCATATCCAAAATTCCTCCAAGCTGGTGGGCCATAGCATGAACATAACCTAGCCCCCCATTATTAAACGCCATGCCAGCAAGCAACGAAGCTTGAGCCATATTATCTCTTGCTTCCAAATTGCTCCCATTATAAACCGCTGTTCTTAACCATTTAGCTATCAACTTCATCGATTGAATAGCTTGAGCATCCGTAACTGGATTAGCTCCCAGTGAAACATAAGTTTCTAGGGCATGGGTAAGGGCATCCATGCCTGTTGCAGCAGTTAAATTAGGAGGCTTACTCATCATTAGTTCAGGATCATTGATTGATACGCTTGGCAAGTTTCTCCAACTAACCACTACAAATTTTACGTCAGTATCAGTATCAGTTATAACACAATGCCTGGTAACTTCACTGGCAGTACCAGCAGTAGTGTTAATGGAGATAATAGGAGGAAGAGCATAGGTAAGGGTTTCTATACCGGCATAATCAATTATTTTTCCCTGGTGAGTAGACATAATGCCTATTCCTTTACCACAATCATGGGCGCTTCCCCCTCCCAGCGTAACAATCGTGTCGCAGTTTTCATCTCGAAAAATTTTCAAGCCTGCATTTACATTTTTATCCTTGGGATTTGGTTCTACCTCTTGGAAGGTAACGGTCTTTATATTTTCTTTTTCAATGTACCCTTTGATCTTTTCCGCTATACCTAAGTCCACCATTCCTTTATCAGTAACCAGCAACACTTTCTCTCCACCCAGCAATTTACACCTTTCACCAACCTCCTGAACCACTCCAGGACCAAACAGGTTTACAGGGGGCATCAAAAAATCAGCCAATATTTATCCTCCTCTCCAAATTTTACTTTCTTGCACTCTCACCAGTTTAGTCACTAGTAAAATCCTTTTGCAAAAATAGAAATAAAACTTCTAATGTTATTAATTCTACTTCACCAATAATTCTCCTTTGAGTTGGTAGAATTTTAATTTGTGCATACCAATCTCCTGCCCCAATTTTATAATTACCCGGACAATTAACTAAAAAACAGCACTCCATGCACTGTGGATATGTTTACGGGAAGTGCATTATAAATTAGCAACCAAATAATATATGGAAAAAATTAAACAACAAAAAAAAGGTGATTTTTACACCCAATTAAAACTTGATCCTTATTTTCTTAAATTTAATGCTTTTCTCGATAAGAGCAATTTAATAATGAGTATACAAGATACCAAGAACTTAATACACTAATCAAAGTAATTCTCGCAAAAAACTAGGTTTAAGCGGCTCAATAAACGCTCTGTTCTTCTATTAAGATTTCGATAAAAGTCTCCACCAATTCAGGATCAAATTGAGTGCCAGCACATCTTTTAAATTCTTCCATTATCTCCTCTTTAGTCATAGGTTCTTTATAGGGGCGTCCGTTGGACATTACTTCGTAAGCATCTGCAATCGCAGTTATGCGTGCCAATAAAGGAATTTCGTCTTCTTTTAACCCTCTTGGATAACCTGTCCCATCCCAGCGTTCGTGGTGAGACAATATGTCTTCCGCCACGTGGGCGAATTGCTCAGTGGCCAATGCTATCCTGTAGCCCGCCTCGGGATGAGCTTTCATTATCTCCCATTCTTTTTCTGAAAGAGACTCTCGCTTGGTCAGAGTCTCTTCTGGAAGGTTGATCTTCCCTATGTCATGCAGGTTTATGAGTATTTGCAGCCTGTTCAGCTCCGAATCGGGAAGACCAAGTGCTTTTCCTAATTTTAAGGCTGCGCCCAGCATGTTCTGGGTATGGGCTTGCGTTTCAAAACTTTTCGCCTCTAGGGTTTTTAACAGGGCATCCAAGACCGAACTCCTGGCGCTTCTGCTCTCTGCCAGCTTCTGTTGATACATCTGATCTTCGGCTACTTTTAATACTTCTTCCAGTTCTTCCTCCTGATGTTTCTTCACCGCTGCTCCCAGTGCCAG
>CAZXDQ010000268.1:0-3216 GCA_964639405.1 uncultured Syntrophomonadaceae bacterium
CGGAAAAACTCAAGCTTGAAGGAAAGGATAAATTTGCCTGCGGTATGATTACTCCTGAAAAAGTATATTTACTTAAAATGAAGCCTTCAGAAGTAGCCCTGGAAGAAAAACTAGACGTAACTTGTCTGCAGGATAAAGTGTTGGAAAAAAAATTGCATTTAACCGCTGAAGATATTAATGCTGGTGATAAACTAGCATACTCCAGAAGCGCCAGGGAAGCTATAGAATCGGTAACTAAAGGTAACGCTCAGCTCTCTTTTTTGTTGAATCCCCCTGGAGTAGATCAAACTATAAAAATTGCTAAAACCAACGAACGTTTACCGCAAAAATCTACCTACTTCTTCCCCAAATTGATTAGCGGCTTAGTACTCAATAAGCTGGATTAACCGTTTGATTAATGCTTCGTTTTATTAAAAGAAAGTAAGGGTGCTCCTAATTGGACACCCTTACTCTTGAATACGATTTTTTAATTTGCCAAGTTGGTGGTAAGTAATACCTGAACAATAAATTTTACTTTAAAGAATCCCAGTAACTGCTGTGCTTCTGCAAGACCTGTTCTATTCTTTTTTCTGCAGAAGGAGCTTTTCCGAGCTGCATTTGTTCTAGTTGAAAAGTATCTTCCTTTTGATTGAGAGCTTCAATTACATTGCCGACCGAATTTGCCAAGGCTTGTAGATTATAGCCCCCCTCTAAACACAAAAGCATGCGTTCCTGGGCATAATCTTCAGCAATCTTTTTAAGGGCGCTCGCCATTCCGTGATATCCGTCCTCTGTAAGGAGCATCCCCGCCAAGGGATCTTGATGGTGGGAATCGTATCCTGAGGAGATCATAACTAGTTCGGGCCGGTATTCTCTTAAAATTGGAATAACTACCTGTTGAAACACTTGGTAGTAATCGTGGTTTTGGCAGCCACCCGGAAGTGGAATATTTACAGTATACCCTTCCCCCTCTCCACTGCCTACCTCATCTAACTTTCCAGTGCCCGGAAAAGCTGGACTTTGATGTAAGGAAATAAATAAAACTCCTGCTTCATCGTAGAAAGTATTCTGAGTGCCATTACCGTGATGGACATCCCAATCTACAATAGCTATCCGATTAAATCCATAATCTTTTTGAGCTACACGGGCAGCAATAGCGATGTTGTTAAAAAGACAAAATCCCATAGCCCGATTCTTTTCTGCGTGGTGTCCTGGAGGCCTCCCTAATGAAAATACTTTTTGGTAATTTCCTTCCATAATGGTTTTCAATCCAGTTATAGTGGCACCAGCAGAAAGAAGAGCTATTTGATAAGACTGGGGGACAATATAGGTGTCCATATCCAAAAAACCTTGGTTTTTTTCACAGGCGGTTTCAACCTGGGCAATATAGTCTTGATGGTGAACCATGGCTATTTCTTCAATTTCTGCGTATTTTGGTTCTAACATGGATATTAATAGCTGATATCTTTCCTGTTGAAGCATACTGTAAATAGCTTCTAACCTCTCTTTTCTCTCTGGATGCCCCTCCTGGGTGTGCAACAAAAAATCCGGATGATATACCACTCCTATCTGGTTACCTAACATACTATCATGCCTCCTTCCCATTAAATTAATGAACAATTAGACAATCATGAAAAAATTGTTACTTATGGTTTTCCAGGGCTTCCAGCATCCTCTTCCAAAAAAAAGGACTGTGCTTGCGAAGCACCAGAGGTTTACCTCTTTCGTTTACAAACACGTGTTCAGTTTCTCCTTCAGCTAAGAGAGTTTCTTCCCGGTGCAGCAAGTACTTGAAGGTCAGACGAACTTCTTGCAAAGTATCAATGCGGGTAGTAATTTTTACCAGGTCATCGTAATGCGCTGGTTGTCGGTACTGACAAAAAACTTTAATCACTGGAAAAAACAAGTTATTTTTTTCAAATTCCCGATAAGCAAGGCCTATTTGTCTAAAAAACTCTGTCCTGCCTACTTCAAACCATACGAAGTAGTTGGAATGGTATGCTACTCCCATTTTATCTGTTTCCTGGTAACGCACCCTAATTTCAGTTAATCCGCTGTACAAGAACTAGTCAACTCCGTTCAAAAAGATTACCTAGAAATAAATAATGGATTTGCCCTTTATTGGTTAAAAACCATAATTATTTACCTATAATACTGTAGCTTTTCCTCTATACAATTGTCCTCTCAAGCAATCCAGGGTGATTAATTCACCATCAGAAACCAGGCTAGTGGCATTTTTTACCCCTACTACGGCTGGAATACCCAGTTCTACTGCCATAATGGCAGAATGGGAAGTGAGCCCTCCTTCTTCCGAGACGATTCCCTGGGTTTTATGTAAAAAGGGAACATAGCCCCTATCAGTGAAGGCAGTAATTACAATATCTCCCTCTTTAATAAGGTAAAGGTCTTCTGTTTTATTAACAATCCTTGCCTTACCAATTACAGCTTCTTTTCCTACTCCCGTCCCTCTAGCAATTACTTCTCCGATAGTTTCGATCCTTAAAAAATTAGTGGTTCCCGAAATCCCCACTGGTAATCCAGCAGTTATAATCACTAAGTCGCCCATGTTGATCAGGTTAGCTGCTAAAGCTGATTCTAGCACGACTTTAAACATGTCATCGGTACTTTTTATTGGGGAGGAAATAACTGGATAAACACCCCAAGAGAGGGTCAGGGATTGAGCCACTTTATTTATAGGAGTAACTGCTATTATGGGAGCTTGGGGGCGGTATTTGGAGACCATCCGGGCTGTATAGCCCGATTGGGTGGCAGTTACAATAGCAGAAGCACCTAACTCCTGAGCGGTGTAACAGGTAGCATAGCTTATAGCATCAGTAACCGTTTTTTCCCTGGCTGTGTAATAGTATTCCAAAATTTCTCCGTACTGGATGTTTTTTTCGGTCCTTTCAGCAATACGATTCATGGTTTCTGTAGCTTCTACCGGATATTTTCCAACTGCAGTCTCCCCGGAAAGCATAATTGCATCACTACCGTCAAATATGGCATTGGCCACGTCGCTAGCTTCTGCTCGGGTAGGACGGGGATTGTTTATCATTGATTCGAGCATTTGAGTGGCAGTAATTACTGGTTTGCCTGCCTGGTTACAGTATTTTATGATGCTTTTTTGTACCAAAGGGACTTCTTCTGCAGGGATTTCTACCCCTAAGTCCCCTCGGGCTATTAAGACCCCATCGGATACTTCTAAAATGCTGTGGAAATTATCTACTCCTTGTTGGT
>CAZXDQ010000269.1:0-3205 GCA_964639405.1 uncultured Syntrophomonadaceae bacterium
AAGACATAATGAAGTCAACATTTTCTAAGGCATCAGAAACCAGGGTAGCGTTTTTAACATCTTCTTTGACGCTTTCCCGCCGTTCACCAGTTTCCACGTCGATAGTGTAAGGAGTGTCGGAACCTGTACCATAATAAATATTCCCTTTTTCTAACGCCATAGCCATGTCGCCTTCCCGGCTGTAAAGGCTCACCTTAGCTGGAGCAGTAACCAACGCCTCCTGGACCATCCAAGCGGGAATTTTGACCAGGTTATCCTTAACTATGGCCCCTGCCTCCTCAAGCAGCTCCAGGGCTTCTGATTGAAATACTTTTACCCCCACTCTTTCTAATACCTCTAAAGTTGATAGGTGCAACTGCTCCAATTCATCTTCAGTAAACATATTTAAGCCCCATGATTGCTGAAAACGCCTGTTAACATGCATGTTCTTTCTCCCCTTTCCTATGATTTATTATATGGATTCATCTTTAGATAACCTGGCTGCCGCCATTAGCACCGCTTCCTCTATTTGAGTGTAACCGGTACATCGGCAAAGGTTACCGGATATAGCCTGTTTAATCTGCTGCCGGTCGGGACGGCGTTGTTTCTGTAATAAGGCATAAGCGGACATGAGCATCCCCGGAGTACAATAACCGCATTGGATTGCCCCTGCCTCTACAAAAGCCTCTTGTAACGGATGTGCTTCACTCTTCCAGGATAGCCCTTCAATGGTAGTTATGTTTTGACCATCTACCTTGCCTGCCGGCACCAGGCAAGAATTTACTGCTTTACCTTCTAACAGTACCGTACAAGCCCCACAGTCACCATGACCACATCCTTCTTTGGTTCCCAATAAGCCAATCCTTTCCCGCAGTATCTTGAGCAAACTTTCACCAGGGTCCACCCAAATTTCCCACTCTTCGCCGTTAATAATTAATTGTATCGGCTGCTTATTAATGGTCATCACCCGCCTTGTCTTCCGGCTTCCCCAGGAAACTGTTTCTTACCGCTTCCTCCAATGCTCTCTTAATGCCTACCGTTGCCAAATGCCGTCTATACTCCGCAGACCCTCTCAAGGGGCTGTCTCGCGTAATAACTTCTTCCCAAGCCAGATCAGCCGCTTTTTGAAAAGTTACTGCGGCAGTAGGTTCTCCTAGTAGCTCCTGTTCCGTTTGCCTCAAGCGGGTAGGTGCTGGATTGATAGGAGCAGCTACCAATCGGAGCCCTACGATATGTCCATCTTCTACCGAAACCCACGCCCCGGCACTAACCATTGGCAAAGATAGGGCTTTTCTGGAAGCAAATCTCTGGAAGGCTGAACCTTCCCCTACGCCGTGATATTTTAACCTAAAGGCGGTAAGTATCTCCTGGCCGTGCTCCAAGGCAGAACGATGATAATCCTGGTAGAGTTGTTCCAAAGAAACTTCCCGGTTTTCTCCTTTGCAATGCTTTATCACTGCTTTAGCCTCTAAAGTTATTAATCCTACTGCTGAATCTGCGGCAGGGGCGGCATTTACTACATTCCCCCCTAAAGTTCCCAGGTTGCGTATTTGCGGCGATCCCACTTGGGAGCACGCCTGGCTTAAAACCTTAGCTTTTTCCTGCAAAAAGCAAGACGCAGAAATTTCTTCATGAGTAACCCCAGCCCCTATTTCCAGTTCATTCCCTTTTTTGCGTATCTCTCCCAGCTCTTTGATTCGGGTAATATCCACTAAGATAGGGGGAAGGGGTTGTAAGTATAGATCTGTTCCCCCGGCTATAATTCTGGCTTCTCCTCCTGCTTCTTTTAAGGAGTTTAACGCTTCGGGGATAGATTGGGCATTAATATAACTCACCGGGGTCCCCCCCCTTTAGTGGTTTTCAAAGCAAAGTGCACTTTTTCTGAAGTCACCGGCAGATCCTTAATTCTTACTCCTGCTGCGTCAGCTACCGCATTGGTATAGGCAGCTAGGACCGGAACCTGGACAATTTCTCCGATACCTTTAGCCCCAAATGGCCCCACCGGATCCTCCTTCTCTAAAAAGATTGGCTTTACCTCAGGCAAATCCAGGGAAGTCGGTATTTGATAAACGTGGAGGCCGGGGTTTAATGCACGCCCTTCCTGGAATATGTAGCCTTCCATCATGGCATAACCCAAACCCTGGGCGGTTCCACCAAAGACCTGCCCTTTGCTAACCAGCTGATGCATAATTTTCCCCGAGTCATGCACCGCTACCAATTGCAAAGGGGTGACTTCTCCCGTTTCCGGGTCTACTTCCACTTCTACCGCATGAGCAGCAAATGAATAAGTAGGGGAAATATTCCCATACCCCGAAGCATCAGCATCAGTAGTGTCAGGAGGTTGATAATACGCTTCCGCCATTAACGGCATCCCTTCCTGCGCGTACATGACACTTTGACCTACCTCCCTTAAGGAGACCGCATCCCCTTCCGGGAAAACAATCATGCCGTCTTCAATTTCCCCTGCTGCTTCAAAAGACGGCTGAGCTTTTAAATCTACCGCATGACTAATAATCTTTTCCTTCAAGTTTTCAGCAGCCATCTTAACTGCGTTGCCCCCAATGGTGAGCTGGCGACACGCAAAAGCTCCCAAAGAAAAGGGGGTTGTAGCAGTGTCTTTTGAATGAACTACTATGCTTTCCGGACTTACCCCTAATACCCGCGCAGCGATCTGGGTAAAACTGTTATGGGTGCCTTGTCCGTAATCTTGTTCTCCGGTAATTACCGTTATCGTTCCATCTTCTTCCAGCCTAATGAAGGCCGACGCTCCACTAAACCCTTTAAAGCCTGCTGTGTTGCCGTTTAAGTGGATACAGCATGCTAATCCCACCCCCCGGTTAGGAGGTCTTTTTTCTTTCCAAACAATTTCTTGGGCAGCCGTTTTTAACGCTTCCGTGAGGGCACAACTCTTTATGTTTAATCCATGAACGGTTATTTCTCCTTTTTGGGTAGCATTTTTTAGACGCACGGTCAGAGGATCTATCCCCAGCTTCTTCGCTGCCAAATCCATCATAGATTCAAAAGCAAAGTTGGCTAACTGGTTACCATAACTACGATACTGTCCGGTGGGAACCCGGTTAGTATAAACCAGACGGGCCCTAGTATACAGGTTAGGAATTCGGTAAAGGGAATCATTTCTCTCTGACAATGTCTTGGCAACAAAAGGCATTTGTGCTGAATAAGCCCCGTTATCTATAACGATATCCGCTTCGCGCCCTAATATGGT
>CAZXDQ010000270.1:0-3169 GCA_964639405.1 uncultured Syntrophomonadaceae bacterium
TACTCATCAGCTATGCTAACACCTTCCATAAAATCCTCCGAAGACTGAACAAAAGAATCAATATCCTTGGGGTGTACCCCTCCTGCATCTTCATAGCACTTCACGGCAGCCTCATGGATCATTTCCCGGTACGATAAATCCTGGGAGGTGCTGCGAAATCCCGAAAAACCCACTCCGACTAAAGCCACTTTTTTCATAAAATCCGTATACCTCCTTTTTCTATTTTTCTAAATTGTCCCAGACAATTACAAAAAGGTTCTTTCCTCAAAGCTATAGGCTGTCCTAGAAAAATACCCTCCTCCTTTCTTTTTTAATTTTTAAAAATGTCGGTTATTTCAGCGAGGCACCCCTTGCTTTATTGAATTTTATAAAATATTATGCAAATTTGATGCCAAAGATTAGAGCAGCCTCCCCCTTTATAGTTATTCCTTTGACCCACTTTAAGCTAATAGAGCTGCCTCTACTCCTAATAATAAACAGTATATTCCTTAAAAGCTAAATACTTTCACAAAATTAATTTATTTTAAGATTTTAATATGTTAAAATGATGGTAAGAATTTAACATGACATTAGAAATACTAAAATCAACTGGGAGGTGGAGGAGTGCTCAATAGTTTAATTTCCAGCAGCATTTTTAGTGAGAACTTAGAAATCAAGGATTTCATTGATGCCATCCTGAACCAACTCCATGAAGGTATTATCATAATCAACAAAAATACCCGGGTGGTTTTCGTTAACAAAGCTTACAGCAATATCTTAGGGGTATCAAAAGAAAAAGTTTATGGCAAAAAATTGGCTGAGATAGAACCAGAAGCTGATATGCTAAAAGTGCTGGAAACTAATGAGCCTATAATATCTTCCTTTGAGAAGGTCAAATCCTTAGACATACCAGTATGTTTCGACGCTGTTCCCATTAACATCAACCACACCATCGTAGGGGCTATTGGAGTATTCCGCGAGGCAGAAGATATCATTTACTTGAGCAGAGAGCTGCAAAAAGCTAATTTACTGAACGAAAAACTAAAAAATGAATTGAATAAGCAGCACGATTGCCTCAACTCTTTTCAAGAGATTACTGCAGTCAGTGGCTTGATGAGAGAAGCCTTAATTAAAGCCAACAGAGTAGCCAGCAAAGACACCCCTGTACTAATCAGAGGTGAAAGCGGCACGGGAAAAGAATTATTAGCTCGCTCTATACACAACGCCAGCTTGAGGAAGTTAGGTCCTTTCGTGTCCGTTAACTGTGCAGCTATACCCGAAACCCTGATAGAAAGTGAGCTTTTTGGCTACGAAAAAGGGGCTTTTACCAATGCCAATTCCAAAGGAAAGCCGGGACTTTTTGAAATTGGAGAAGGAGGAACGGTTTTCCTTGATGAAATAGGAGACATGAGCTACAATGCTCAATCCAAGCTTTTAAGGGTCTTACAGGATCATAAATTCAAAAGAATTGGAGGCACCCAAGAAAGAACGGCTAACTTTCGCCTGATCGCTGCCACTAACCAAAGCCTGGAAAACCTGATTGAAGCAAAAAAATTTCGAGAAGACCTGTACTACCGGGTAAATGTAGTTTGTATTACCCTTCCCCCTATAAGGAAAAGAAAAAGCGATCTGAGGCCCCTGATTGAAAAATTATTAAACGAAAAGACTGACAAAAGGAAACAAATCAGCGAAGAAGCCCTGGATCTTTTTCATAATTACGATTGGCCTGGCAATGTAAGAGAGCTGGAAAACGTCATTGAACACGCTCTTATCATGAGTGAAAATGAACTGCTAATTCAACAGCACCACTTGCCGGACTACCTGCATAATTTAGGGTTTATGAATGAAGAGAAACTTACCTATAGCTCCGCTATTCCCTGGGAAGAAAACGCTAACGACAACACCATAACCCTTCCGTACGAGGAAAACAAGAAACTTCAAGATTATATAAAATCCTTGGAAAAAGAAATTATCAAAAAAGAATTAAATAAAAGAAGCAGTAAATCGGAAGCGATAGAAAAATTAGGATTGAGCAGGCGCACATTTTATAAAAAAATTCAAGAATATAACCTATAAAAAGGTGTATAATTAGTAAACATTCGTATATTTTGTATACAACTTTTTTAAGTTCTGTATACTTTGTAAACAAAAAAGCATCCAAGGATGCTCTATTTTATGAAATAACCACTGCAATCCCTCCTATATATATGGCACGCAATTTGCATTTTTTAGCATAAACATACTAATCTAAATATTATTAGGAGGGAAATTTATGGCCGAATTTTTAGTAGGCAAACAACAACAGCCTACTCACGGTGATTTTTTTGAAATTCCCTTTGGCGATCTTCTGGACCAAAGGGCAGAGGAGTACAGGGAAAAAGAAGCTATCGTATACTTTTACCCTGAAGAAAAGCGCTACACTTACCAAAACTATCGGGATATCAGCAATCAAGTAGCCAAAAGTCTAATCAAGTTGGGAGTTCAAAAGGGCACCCACGTGTCTATGTGGGCTCCAAATGTTCCGGAATGGATTTTTACCCTGGCTGGAACCGCCAAAACAGGAGGAGTGCTGGTAACTGTAAACACCAATTACCGAGCCTCTGAAATGGAGTATCTTTTGCAGCAGTCCGACACCCACACTTTGGTAATGGTTGGAGAATACAAAGGACTCAACTATCTGGAATCTATCTACCAAATTCTTCCTGAATTGAAAGAAACCGAGCCCGGCAAAATTAACTCCCCCAAATTCCCTTACCTTAAAAACATAATCTTTGTGGGAGAAGAAAAATACCCCGGTATGTTTACCTGGGATGAATTCTTGGAATACGGTAAAGATATTTCGGATGAGGAGCTAGCGGCCTACCAGCAAGAATGCGACCCCCATGATGTTTTTAATATGCAGTACACTTCTGGCACTACCGGTTTCCCCAAGGGAGTCATGCTAACCCATCACAATGTGATCAATAACGCCTGGTATGTGGGCTGGGCCCAAAATTATACTGACGCGGAACGCACTTGTACTCCCGTTCCCTTCTTCCATTGCTTCGGATTAACTATGAGCATTACAACCTGTCTTACCCACGGTGCAACTATTCTACCCGTTTCGTACTTCGACCCCACTTGGGTGCTGGACACTATAGAAAAAGGCGAAGCCACCGCCTGTCAAGGAGTCCCCACCATGTTTTTAGGT
>CAZXDQ010000271.1:0-3160 GCA_964639405.1 uncultured Syntrophomonadaceae bacterium
CACTGTCCACCAGCAGTTCTTTTATTGAAACTACCTGTTTGGTAGGGGTTTCTCCTTTGGCAAAAGTCATCAGCTTTTTAGTCAACTCTTTGGCCTGCTGGACAATATACTCCATGTGGTCCAATTTTTCTCTAACCTGCTCAGGGTGGTGGAGACTCTGCCTGGCAACCGAAATGTTGCCCGCTAAGGTAGCAAGGTAATTATTAAAGTCGTGGGAAACGCCTCCCGCTAAAACTCCCAGAGATTCCAATTTTTCAGCTTTCTGTTTAAGTTCCATGTTCTGCTTGAATATCTTCTCTGCCCTTTTTCGTTCAGATATATCAACATGAGATATCACCACTTTGCGCAAGCCTTCCGAAAATTCAGCGTAGGGGGTAACCTTACCCAAAAACCACTTCTCTTCATCTGTTGAACTGCAATAATATTCCAGGCTAAAAAAGTCTTCTTCTCCTTTCATTACTTCCCTGATTCCAGCAGCAAATTGCTTTGCAGTGTGGCTATCTTCTCCCTGGGCTTCATCACATATTTTTAAATAATTTACCCCTTCACTTACCTTTTCTTCTGCCCCTCCATTTTGAAGAGCAAAATCTTTCCAGGAACGATTCGCCAGAATTATAGTTCCCGTTTCATCCAAAACACAAATATTTCCTGATAAAGAATCTATAGTGGTTTGAGCCAGACGCTGCATTTCCCGAAGGGATTCCTCCGCTTCCCGTCGTTCGGTCACTTCCCTTCCTACTGCCTGAAACTCCAAAAATTCTCCATTTGGATGGTATATGGCCCGTAAACTCCATTGCAACCACCGTTTTTTACCATCAGGCGTTATAACTCGATGCTCTATGTTCCCTTCCGGTTGCTGTCTGTTGAATAATTCTAATTTGCTTTGTACAAGTGAATGATCTTCACCTGGTATGAAACCCCAATATTTTGCACCTACAAGTTCCTCTCTTTTTCTTCCAAAATAACGGCAGTAAGCATCGTTCACAAACGTAAGAGTTCCATCGGGTTTAGATCGGACCACCAGTTCACTCTGTTTCTCCAGTATATCCCTTAATCGCTGTTCATTTTCTTTAAAAACCCTTAAGCCAGATTCACTAATTTGCATTATTTATCGCCCCAGGTATTAAGCATTTTACTATTTTCAACTAACTGATTAAACAAGCTTTAACACAATATTCTGAATTTATCAAATACCATTTTCCTCCTAAGTGACCCCAAAATAACACATTACTTAAATCTTTACAAACCAAATCTTTACAAGCTAACCTGATTTCTTTATAAAAAAAATTTGCCGGAAATAGCTGTTGTTTAAGTATTCCCGGCAAAAAGTTCCTTTATTTGTACTGAACCTACTTTAAGCAGTAATTACTATGATATTAATCTTGGACCCTTAGAATTACTTCTCCTACCCCATGGGGGGTTAAACCTATAGCGTCTGCCGCTGCCCTGGACAAATCTATGATCCGGTTGCCAGCATAAGGTCCCCGGTCATTTATTCTTACGGTCACCGACTGCCCGGTTGCCGGATACTCCACCTCAACTTTGGTGCCCATAGGTAGGCTGGGATGAGCAGCAGTGTATGCACTACTGTCAAAAGTCTCCCCACTGGCAGTTTTTTGCCCGTCAAAACCGTCTCCATTACCATAAAAAGAAGCCAATCCCCTGTAGGTAGTTGAAGTGGAGGTAGATCCCCCACGGGAAGTGGCCTGTTGAGAAGAATCTTCTTGGGAAGAACCGGTTTCAGATGAAGTTTCCTGCTCTACTACCTCTTGTTCTTCCTCATACTCCCCTTTTTCTTCTTCCACTGCTTTTATAACAATAAGGTGCTCCAAATCTTCAGTTATTTCTTCTTTTCCAAGGAGATCTACTGAAAAAGCATCCTTCTGTACTGCCACATCTTCTATTCCCATTATAGCAGGAGAAAAACCATTCACTGAAATTACAGAAGCAAACAAGCCATCGTTTACTTCACGATTAGAGTTAGAGCTGTCTCCATCTTCCAGTTGATCCACCCTTACACCTCTAGATAAATCGGGGGTGTTGCGTAAATCCGCATCCACTTCTCCCTGAGCTAATGCGCTGCGATCAATACCTTCAGCAAACTCCTCTACTACATCTTCAGCTGCTTCATCGGCGCTGGAAAAAGCATAGGCCAGTTTAACGCTTTCCATGGTGCTTTCTACGGGTTCTGGCAAAGAATCGTCCGTGGTTAAAAAGGAATACTCTTGTTTGGCAGCGTAAAGGCTGGCTGACATTGCATAAGGAAAATTATCTCCACTTACAATTATCTGCTGGTCGTCATTAACCTCGACATTTTTCAGAATTTCTTCGGTGGCTTCTTGGTGGTTAGCCTCTTCATCAGTTTCAAAATGTAAATCTTTGTCTTCGATCTTGTCTTCCACTTCCGAAGGCAGTTCTTTTTTGCTGCCTAAAATAACCGCTTTTTCCGCTTCCATTTCTTTCAGTTCTTCTTCAGAAACCTCGGCGAATTCTTCGGAAGGGACATAGAAAACGGGAAGTTCGTGCTCCTCTTCCAATCCCATTTTCGGCAAATCATCGTCTATCTCCTCTGCACCTGCCATCAGTAAAACTGAATTATCTTCCCAATAGTGCTGAGTGGCCAGAAGTCCCTCTTCCAATGAACCTTCACTCTCTATGGTGGTGATGTGTATTGCCTCATCCTCATTTTCTTCTCCTGTCCCTACTCCAGGAACAGCAAGAATAATGGCTACCCCCAGTATGGATAAAATAAATTTTTTTCCTTTTAGATTCATAGCAGTTCTTCCTCCTTCTTCTTGTAATCCTGCTGTTATTATCCAAATCCGATTTTATCCTATTAATACAAAATTACGCAAGGAAAATGCCTAATTTCAAACAAATTTTTACTTTGTTATATATACTCACCAATTTCGGGTTAGTACAAAAATATAAGACCAAATATTATAAATATCAGGTCTGAACCGCATAGTTATATTGTCTATTGATTACATCAATAGACAATATAATTTAAGATCTCAATAATAATGTTAAAATAATTTTTAAACATAATTAATTTCTATAATTCATTTATTAACTCTAAAAAGACTTTCCCTCAGTTCAATTGCTTGATTAACCATGTTTTTTATAATATCTTCCACTGAACTAATGTCCTCAATCAGTC
>CAZXDQ010000272.1:0-3143 GCA_964639405.1 uncultured Syntrophomonadaceae bacterium
CACTACACGATCGCCATCAAAAAGTTGCGTATTTTCTTTTGCAATTTGGCCATTCACAACTACGGTTACTTGACTGTTTGATAAACCAAGTCGATGAGTTACATTTTTAACCACAGTGCCTTTTTCTAAGTTTAAAAAGTTACTATTAATATTATTTTTTTTTATATCTTTAACCATGTAATTTATTTCTAAATAAACACATATTTGTTCTAAATTATTTGCCATAAAATTACCACTCCGTTATAGCATCTAATTTATCAGCCTCTATATCAAACACTGTATTGCTAGAAGGTAAAGTTTCGTAATTAAAGATTTCCGGCAATCTATCAGTAGCCTTATTTAGACCGGCTTTTCTATTAAAATTCACTTCTTTCCTAAGGCTCTCCTGTGCTATTTTCCACAAATCCTCTATGGTTAAACTTTCACCATGAAGTGAATTAACCATATCTCTAACTAATTCCAACCTATCCCTTACTGCAACATGAACAAAAAGGCATAATCCTAAGCTGTCATAAAGCATTGACAATAGTTGCATCTTTTTTGATATTTCCACTTGCCCTTCCTTTGCCGTTGGCTCTAATCCTTCCCTTATAGTCATGCCTGCTGTATGGTCAGCTCCCATAGGAGAAGTAGCAAAAGTAACACCGTGGCCTTTAATCGCCCTAGGCTCATAAGCAGGCATCATTTGATTCTTCACTGTAGCTACTCTTTCCACACCTAGAACCTTGCCAGTAATGTCAGCACCATTTCCTAATACTTTACCTAAGAGAGAATCTTTTTCTATTTCTTTCACCAATTGCTTAGCACTTTCTGCATCTCCAAAAGAAATTATTCCTCCTTCCATAGCTATCCCCAAGCTCCCGCCCACTTCTATAGTGTCAAGACCTAATTCATTAATCATCATATTTAACTCCGCAATATCATCTCAGTCATCTATATCACAATTGCTACCACAAAGTATTATTGTTTCATATTCTAAAGATCTAACTAATGGCTTACCCTCTTTGTCCATATATATGTTTGAGCTCTTTATTAAGCAACCAGGAACACAAGCATGTTCGGGGTCACCTCCTCTCGCAATGATTTTCTCTCTTAATGCCTTACCGTTGATATTACCTGCTTTTTTAAAATAACCTGTACTGAAATTGCGAGTTGGCATACCACCGACTTCATTTGTAACGTCTACCATTGCAGTAGTACCATATTTTTTATAAATCTGAGCTGTTTGTGGAGTTTCTCTGAGAGCTTTATGGTAAGTCTTAATTGCTTTTTTAAATTCATCTGGATAAAAGGGATTTACTTTTTTAGTTTCTTCATCATCCACAATTAAAGCCTTTAATCCTTTTTTACCCATAACAGCGCCTAAACCTCCACGTGCACTAAAACGATTTGCAGCACCATCTTTGTCAGAATTCACTATAGCAGAAGCCAAATATCCTCTTTCTCCAGCAGGACCAATTAAAGAAAACGCCACTTTTCTTCCAAACTTATTTTTTATCCATTCTGCTGTTGCAGTAGCTTTTTTTCCTTTAGCTGAATTCGCCTCAATCAATGACACTTCTTTTGAATCTACTTTTAGTGCCTTTAACCCATCTTTAACAAAACCTTCAATAATTATAGCTTTAATGTTATTCCTTGCTATTTTTAATGCAACATTTCCCCCAGAATTACTTTCCTTAATACCCCCAGTTAAAGGACTCTTGCTTCCTATACTTAAACGGTGTGCGCTAGAAGCAGTTGTTCCTCCTAATACCCCAGGTGCAAATACTATCTTATTATTTTTGCCTAATGGATCAATCTCTGGAGGAACTTCATCTGATATAATAGAAGCAGTTAATGCTCTTCCCCCAAGCAATTTGTATTTTTCTGGCACCGTCTCATAAGTTATTTTATTTTCTTCTAAATTTACTCTTACTACTTTTCCCATAATAACAAATCTCCTTAAACTGTTTTGCATGCATGGCATAATTTGCCATTATGTTTCTTCAATAAATTTTACTTTCTAATTGCTATTGCTTCAATTTTCATTAATTCATTAGCTGGCAGCTCTTTAACTGTCACACAGCAACGCGCTGGTCGGTGTTCTCCCATATATCGAGCATATATTTCATTAACTTTGCCATAGTCATCCATATTAACTAAATATATAACCGCTTTTATCACATCTTGCAATTCAGCACCTGCAGCCTTAAGTACGTTTTTAACATTTTCCATGCACTGTATAGTTTGTTCTTCTACATCGTTGCTGGGCACCCTACAAGTTTCAGGCTCCAACCCACCAATGCCTGCAGTAAATATGAAACCCCCTGCTATAACAGCCTGCGAAAACGGTCCAATAGGCTCGTAAACCTCTTCAGTCTCGACAATTTTATAATTTGAACTCATTATTCTTACCTCCTTATCTAAATTTTAAAGCCAAGAATCTCTTTCTATACCTAAAGCATCACAAAATCGATTAAGACCTGTAAATAAAGTCATTGCTTCCAAAGCTTCTACAATTTCCTGGTCGCTGGCACCATATTCCTTTAACAAATTAAATTCTTCTTCAGTTATTTCGTTAGGTGATGTATCTGCCTTCATTGCAAAATTAATTAATTCTTTCTCCTTAGAGCTTATGGAGATTTTTTCTAAGTCAAAGGATTGAGCGGCTTCAACTTCTGTTTCACTGGCTCCCTCTGCACGGAGGGAGGCTGAATGAAAAGAAATTCAATAAGAGCATTCATTTTGTATAGAAAGGCCCACTGCAAGCGTCTCTTTCATCTTTCGAGAAAGCGTACCACTTCCCATTATAGCTTTCATCTGCTCCCAATTCGCCTTCAAAAGTTCAGGAAAATTGGCATATGCTTTAAACACATTAGAAACTCTCCCTTTACCTCTAACTTTTTCCATGTCATTATAAACTTTTTTTACCATATCATCTGCTTCATCTGGCTGAACAAGTTTAATTCTTGCCAAATTCCTCACCTCTCTATTCATTTTCACTCATTTCACCATAAAAACTTGTATTCATTTTAATTTCACTGACGGATTTTCTTTGTTTAGCAATCTTTTCTCCAGTTTCGAAATACCTACTCTGAACCGCCAGCTGAGCTTCTTCTTCAAGCTCTTCGTTCCACTCTCCCAATGAATATCCATACCAAGGG
>CAZXDQ010000273.1:0-3142 GCA_964639405.1 uncultured Syntrophomonadaceae bacterium
AGCAATTGGGAGCGGTGCCACAGGATCCTTTGTCGAGCCGCTTCTAGCAGTTCCTGGTTATGAGTAGGTATAGCAGTAGAATAAACTGCCAAATCGCAATTCTCCAGATGCTGAGGATGATGCTGTAAAAATATAGTTGCACCCCTTAATTGAAGTTGTTCGGTTCGGCGAGAGCTTTTTATATCACAGCCGCTGACGTGATAACCCAACTCTAACATCACTGTAGCCAAAGCGCTCATTCCGTAGCCGCCGATACCTATAAAATGAATGCTTTTGATCCGCTGGTCCAGCATGTCAATTCGACCTCACAGCATTATTTATTAATTAATTTTCTAGTAACTACTATCTAGTGAGGGGAAATACTAAAGAAAGTAATTTGCAATTGCCAATGTATGGTTATTTTACCCTATCTTCGTGAAAACTGCAACTAGATAAAATTACTACTCAATATCAATTTAAAATATTTAGACATTACTTATTATAATTGTCGAAGGAATACTCCCTCCAGGTGGATAACTCTTACCCTCTATAATTTATAAGGTTCCCTACCACCAGGCTATCCCCAGGAGGTGATATTCTTAGGGGGATACCTTATGCAAAGTATTTATGTTAACAGTGATATTTACCATATATTAACAAATTCCCACCAGTTAATAACTCAGTATAGTTATACATAAAAAGTAATCCACATTTTCCACAAAGTTATCCACAAGCAAAGATAGATTTGGAGAGATACTCGAAGAAGATATTAACAACATCCACATAAAAGTAACATAAAGTGAGGCTGCAAATAAATTGAGTAAACCGCCCTTTTACTTACATATTGTCAGACATTTCTAATATTTATTCAGTCGTATTTCGATTATAGTCAATTCACTGTTAAATATTTTCTCAATGAATTATAATCTGATAGGGGAAGGAATTAGGCTAAAGAAAGCGAATTTATCACCAAAAGAGTTATATATAAGTTTCCCACCAACTATGGAATAAGAAAGGGGTATTTCATGAGTAAATTCTCCGAAGAACCCAAAAAATCCGAAGTGCTAAAAGAAAGAGGTTTTAGCATTAAAGTGCTACCCTGGGGACTTCGTTTAAAATACCGCCAGGGAGAGACCATTCAACAGAATTTAGCTCGAGGGGGAATATATGTCGAAAGCCCCTGCGGTGGAAGGGGAACTTGTGGAAAATGTACTGTAAAAGTGGCTTATTCCCAGGATGAGGATTTCCAAGAAGTTCTTTCCTGTCAAACGGTTTTGGAAGAAACGGCAGTAGTAGAAGTGCCCCTGGCGCAAGAATACGAAGATGTAAAGTCTGCTATGAGCGTTCTCACCAAAGAGATAGAGCTTCAGCCCAGCGTAGAACTTATAGACATTAATTTGAAGAGCACGAAAGATTCTTATGAAGAAGAGCTTAGGAGACAGTTGTCGGTGCAGAAAGAAGGAAGAGAAGCAGAAAACTATTTGGAGTTGTTGAATCAAGCGGCGGAATTTGCCGGGAAAGATGAAGATTTTTCTGCTGCCATGGTAGATGGTCTCCCGGCTGAAATTAATCCAGGTAAAACCATGGAAAGACATATGTTGGGAGTTGCTATCGACTTAGGGACCACTACAGTGATGGGTTCTCTTATGGATTTGAGAGAAGGAACCGCCTTGGCTACTACTTCTAAAGAAAACTTGCAAAAGTTTGCCGGAGCGGATGTTATATCCCGTTCCAATTATGCCATGCAGGATCATGAAAATCTAAAGGAACTCCAGCAAAAAACCGTTAAAACCATCAATCAGATTTTAAAAGAATTGTTGTCTAGTTTCCCCGCTCCCCAAGAGGATGTTTTTGAAATGACGGTAGTGGGTAACACTACTATGCTGCACCTATTGCTGGGGCTGTCCCCCCGCTCTCTGGTTTTAGCCCCTTATCATCCCGTATTGCGAAGACAAACTTCGGTGGTTGCTGAAAGGTTGGGAATAAACATTAACCCAAAAGGCAGGGTTTACACTTCTCCTTGTATTTCCAGTTACGTGGGAGCCGATGCTCTATCTGCTGTAATGGCTACCGGTTTACACCAGGGAGAGCGCCCCCGTTTGCTCATAGATATTGGGACCAATGGGGAAATGGTTTTGGGGTGGAAAGATAGAATAGCCGCTTGTTCTACTGCGGCAGGTCCTGCCTTTGAAGGAGCGAAGATACGTAATGGTATGAGAGGAGCTCCTGGTGCTATAGGGAGAGTAAATATTGATCATGAAAAGGTAGATTACGATGTAATAGGGGGTGAAAGACCTCAAGGAATAGCGGGTTCTGGTTTAGTAGATGCAGTGGCTGCAATGTTAAATTCGGGTGTCATATTCCCGATAGGTAAATTTGCAGATCCGGACTCTTTACCTCAAGGATTAAAAGAAAGGTTCAGAGAAGGCGAACAGGGGATAGAATTTGTGCTGGCTACTCCGGAAGAAAGCCATAATTCTCAAGGTATTTCGCTTAACCGCAAAGATGTAGGAGAGCTCCAGTTGGCTAAAGGCGCCATTTGTGCTGGAGTTAAGATACTGTTAAAATATTTGGATTTGAAAATGGAACAGGTAGAAGAAGTGCTGTTGGCAGGAGCTTTTGGCAATTATTTGAGGAAGACTAGCGCTGCTTCCATAGGCTTATGGCCAGATTATCCGGAGGATAAAGTAAAGGGCGTGGGTAATGCAGCGGGAGTTGGTGCTCAAATGATGTTAATTTCCCAACCCCTTCGCAGAGAAGGAGAAAACCTTTATAGAGAAATAGAACACTTAAATTTAGGCGGCCATCCTGATTTCACTCAACACTTTTCCCAATCTATGATGCTAAACAGAAACGTATAATTTAACCCCTTAGGAATAATTAATAAGGTGGCGGGTATCATGTTGGATTATGTGGAAATGACGGGGGAAGAGGTAGAGAAGCTAATCCCTGAGCAAACCGTATTTTTGATTTCTGTTAGCCCTATTGAAGCTCATGGTCCTCACCTGCCTCTAGGAACAGATATTTTCGTAGCAGAAGCTCTAGTAAAACGATATCGGGATGCTATCAGAAAAAACTTCCCGGAGGTGACCCCGGTAAAGCTTCCACCTTTATTTTTGGGTTCTGATGCCTTGCCTTATCGGGGTTCTCTTTCCATTCCCGC
>CAZXDQ010000274.1:0-3123 GCA_964639405.1 uncultured Syntrophomonadaceae bacterium
GAACATTATCTTGACTATCCCGAATACTGGTCTGCAGACAACTATTCCCAGTGGAAGCGGGAAATCACGCGTTTGCTCCGGAGGGTGAGGAAACTTACTTATAACGGTTGATAGAGCTAAGGTTTGCGGTATAAAAAAATTCTCCAACAGATGGGGGATGTTGCAAAATTAAATATTCTACGCAGTTGGAGGTGTGCTATGGAACTGGAATGGAAAACTTTGGGGAAGTGGGGAATTACTTTAACTCTGGCTTTTGCTGCAGCTTTACTTCTTTCCGAGTTGCTGGTGTGGTTTTCTGGAAAAGTAATACCAGTGTTTACTTATTTTTTGGTGGCTTTTATAATTGTGTACGCTTTTTCCCCTCTGGTTAAAATAATGGTAGATCGCAAGTTTCCCCCAGTTTTGGCCGCATTACTCTCTTTTCTGGTAGTTATTTTGTTTTTTGGCCTGTTATTCTATCTCATTATTCCCGGGATGGTAACTGAAATGGAAGATCTGGTTAATTACCTTTCCAGGGAGTTTGTGCCCTTCTTTACTGGCTTACTGGAAGATTTGGAGGAAGTGGATCGCCGTTTTGAACTTGGACTGGTGGAACCGGTAACGGAATATTTTACTGAATTCGTGGAGGATTTGCCTGCTAACCTGCAGAGGATTCTTCAGCAGTTTACCACTTTTGCTGTGGACTTTGTTTCCCGCATTTGGGCGGTAGTGGTGGTGACTTTTATAGTTTTCTACCTGCTTATTGAACAAGAAAAAGTGCGGGATCAATTCACTCTCATGTTTCCCCAAGTCTATCGAAAAGACGTTAGCTACATAATTGGCACTATAGATGAAAAAGTAGGTGCTTTTATCCGAGGGACTGCTCTTCGCTGTGTAATCGTAGGTGTCCTGGTGGGCACGGTTATGTATTGGTTGGGCATGCCCTTTGCCCTGATGCTTGGAATTCTGGCGGGTATTTTGGATATCATTGTCTACATTGGTCCATTTCTGGCTGCTGTTCCTGCCTTGTTATTCAGCTTGATGCCCGACACGCCCCATTTCTTAGTCATAATTATAATCTATGTTCTGGTCCAGTTTTTGGAGTCGATGGTGCTCACACCCTTGTTGATGGGGAGGGCAGTAAATCTCAGCCCTTTAACGGTGATTGCTGCTATTCTCATTGGAGCCCAGGCGGCTGGGTTGTTGGGGATCATTATTTCCATTCCCCTGGCTGCCATTCTAAAAGTATTTATTCATCATTATTACTTGGCCCGCCATGAGGAAGAAAAATCTTCTGTTACCGAAAGTTGATGCTCCTCGTGAAATTATCTGGAGGTTTAAGGGATGAAAAGGGAGAAAGCTAATTATATTTTTTGGGGAATCGGACTGATAATGGCATTGTTTGCTGTGACAATCCTCTGGTCTTCGGCGACTTCTTTTCTTCAAGACTACCATTATTTTAACCATAGTTCTACTTCCCTTTTGAAGGAGAAAATGGGAACACTGCGGGAAGACCTGGTAGAAGTAAAAAAGGATGGTAGAGAATTCTCCTTAGATGAAAAGGAATTATCCCTAAACCAAATAGAGGAATTGCCAAGAAAAATTCAGGTGGTGGAGAATCAACCAGGTGAACAAGTGGAAGATTCTTTCTCACCTCCTGTTAACGATGGAAGAGAGCCTGGGTCAACTGATATTGAAGAAACAGAAAATTTAAGCGAAGATATAATTTCCCAGCTGGAAACTTTCCAAGAACAAGAAAAACTGGAGGAAAGGGAAGGCGAAGATTTGATAGCACTGATGGAGAGCTGGGAAGAAAAATTAGCGGAAAAGGCGGAGAAGGAGAGCGAAATAAAAAGGGGAGAAGGAAGTACTAACGAAGATAAAACCTCTTCTTCAGAATCGGGAATAGATAAAGAAAACGGAGAGCCTTTGGATGAAGAAGACAGCGAGAGAATAGAGCAAGCCAAAGAAGAAAATAAAGAAGAGGAGAAAGCTTCTTTTGAGCATAGAGAAGAAGTGGTGCCTGGGGAGAAAGATGAATTTAGGGAGGAGTACCTAGACCATAAGGAAAAGGAAGAAGAAATAGAAAGCACTCTTGCAGGAATCTTTGCAGAATCTCCCCCACCTCCTTCCACCACGGGTAATGGGTGGGGATATGTACTTTTTCCTTTGATGATACTAGCGGCATTAGGCTTGGGGTGGTGTTTTTTCCGGCGGAGAAAAATCTGGAATTTTATTAAAGAAAGGTTCATAAGCAAGCACCGGTTGTTGAGCCAAACTGGGAATACTATTATTTCTTCTGTGGCAAACAAGATAAACTACCACCAGGCTTGGAAAAGGGAAGGAGATACTCCTTTTAGAATAACCTTTCCTGGTTTGGAGGAAGATCTGCCTCCCCTTTGGGAGGCAGGAGAAAGGTTTACGATAAGGATAGAAGAAGTTAACCAGAAAGAAAGAGTGAGAAACCAAAAGGGTGCTTTATCCCTTTATTTAAATGGAAAGCACCTATCAAAGGTAGTTATCGATGAAGATGGTGGGTTTGAATACTCGCTTGTATTGTATGAGAAAGGAGTAAACGAGCTTGCTTTAAGGTGGGGGCAGAAGACCATAACCTTACAGCCAATACATATTGTAGATTACCGGGAGGAAACGGTGAATCTGGGCAAGGAGATGCTTTTCCGGTGGGGAAAGCAGTTGGGGATAAACCAGCAAGGGGAAGTATTTACTCCCAGGGAAATTCTACAAAAATTGATTAAAGATAGAGAGCAGGGCTGGGAAGAAGAGAAGTTGTTTTACCACTTCTTGTATCTTTTTGAAAGCGCAACTTATGGAAAAAAAGAAATCACCCGCCGGGAGTACAGAAGTTTGCTTATTGTTTGGGACTTGGTCTAGTAGTTAATTGATGCTAGTTGAGGTTAACCGAGGATGTTTTAACAGGAGGGCAAAGGGCAATTTGCAAAAATATAACAGTCGTCAGCTGGGTTCTGCTGCGCTAATAGCTGTATGTTGGGTAATGATTGTGGCGGGGCTCTGGTTAGACCAGGGGAATGCCGGGACTTCTTGGTTACTTTGGGAGCTTTTATCTCTGCCCCTGGCTGCATTCCTCCCTTTTTTGTTTTTGGAAAAAATAGTAAGGGCCTACTT
>CAZXDQ010000275.1:0-3120 GCA_964639405.1 uncultured Syntrophomonadaceae bacterium
TGAAGGGTTAAAGCCTGAGCCAGCGCACCGTAACCTCCGCGGTAAATATAATCATCTATATCTCCGGGATCCACTGTCCCGCAGTTTTTTAAAAGCAGCTTGTGTTCATGCACTCCCCTGGGGAACTCTTCCAAGGTGGGGAAGAAATCGTTGGGCTCCAAAGCCGCCATAGCGTATTCATAACAGGGATCATCGTCCCGCAGAAAATCTTTTACCAACCTGCGGGCTAGATCTTCATCCAGATAGCCGTACAACAGGGGAGGGTGGCCAGGTTTTTCCATGGCTGCCATAGGTTCAGTATAGCAAAACCCCATACATCCGACTTCGCGGACCTGGGCCTCCAATCCTTGAGCTGCTATTTCTTCCCTAAATGCCTCCTTAACTTTCTGCGCGCCTGCTGCCATACCACAAGAAGCCGTTCCCAAATAAACTATCGACTGTTCCTTGGCAGCATCCATTCGGGATTTGGCCTGTTCTTTTAGTTCATCATAGCGCTGTTGACAGAGAGCAGTACTCATGACTTATCTCCCTCCCCAGAAGCTGCGCTGTCACTCTCCTGGGAAGCATTATCTTCTTCAGCAGCCTTTTTATCATCTTGACCATCCTGGTAAGCCAACAGCAGCCCATCCACCCGGGTAGGGGTAACATTTCCTTCAATCTCTTCGTCTGCTACCACTACAGGAGCCAGGGAACAACACCCCACACAGGCTACCCGCTCCAGGCTGAATTTGCCGTCGGAAGTAGTTTCTCCTTCCTTAATTTCCAGCCGGCGCTGAAAAGTGTCCATGGCTACTTCGCCGCCTACCATATAACAGGCAGTACCCATGCAGACCTTAAATTCGTGTTCTCCCGGCGGATGGAGTCGAAACTGGTTATAAAAAGTAGCCACTTCATAAACATCCACCGCAGGAATGTCCAACTGCCGGGCTGCCTCTTTCATACCTTCCCCGGGCAAATACCCTAATTTTTGTTGCAAAGCCTGTAATACAGGGATCAAATCTTCGGCTCCCCCAGGAAAATCTTGCAGTACTTCCCGGGTCTCCTGTATCACCTGCTCTTTTTCTTCCATAGCCTGATCCGTCTGTTCCAAAACACCCCGCCCCCTTACCTTGACTTTCTTTTCCTTAACTTTCTACCCCTTGGTTTTTTGCCCTTGCAAATTAAAGTATACCATTAATTCTATGATCCCGAAATTCTTTAATGTTTATTCCCGGTTCTTTTCATTTCCCTTTGATTACTACACCTTTTTATCACAAGATGATTTTCTCCACAAGAGGGAAGTGCAGACTTTGCCAGTTAGTTTTTCTATTGATCCTTCAATCGGCAATAACCTTTTCGGGGGGAACTCTTATTTTCGCACTCCGCTCCAGCCTTATTTTACAAGCCAACAATTCCTGTTCTTCATTCCCATTTTCCCCTAATAATTGAACTTTACACCTGCCACAGGTGCTATCCCCTCCGCAGGCGTTTTTGAAATAAAATCCTCCCCGCCGCAGAGCATTCAATAACACTTCTCCCTGGGGATAATTTATGGTAGTTTCCCAGGGCAGCACCTGGAGGGTTAGTTGCTCTTTTGAAGAAACAGAACTCATCATATCCCTCCTGTTGCCTGAGCTATTGGCTGGACTAAAGGTATTAATCGCCCAATTACTATGATTCTTCCTTTGCTTGTCTTCCAGTACCAGGAAGCACCGGGGGAAGTCCCTGACCTCCCCCAGCAAACTTTCCCCAGTTTTGATCAGCCTTTGTGATTAACTTTATTGACTCGGCCTAGCCTTGATTAACAACTGTTACTCTTAGGGCCCCCAGCTTCGTCGTATACCTGAAAGCCTTTTTTCAGAAATCCGTTCACGTAATCCAGCACTTTCCCCTGGACATATGGAGCTAATTTCTTCTGATAAACTACGGTTACCCCGTTGGCTTCCACCTGTTCATCCTCTTCCTTATGAGCTGGCTCTTCCAGAGCCAGGCCGAAACGGGGTCCAGCTCAACCTATGCCTTCCAAATACAGGCGAACCTGCTTAGACCAGGAGCCTTCCTTTTCTGCCATCTCCTCTATTTTTTTCACAGCGTTTTCGGTGACCTTAATCATTGTGGTCCCTCCTTAATCTTCGTAGTGAGATTTCATTTTTTATAATACTATATTTATATTTCGCTGTCAATATTTATAGCGATATTTTTATAGGGAAATTTATATTTGCAGCGAACAAGAGTTGCCTCCTGCTCCTCTAAACCCTATCCTAAAGTAATGCTTAGCATTACTAAAAAACAATGCCACCCAAGCGACTGTATATCTAAAATAAAGGATTATAATACCAAACATAGAATCATTTATTGTAGAGGCTGAAATAAAATCTCCGGGGAGGAAAGCACCTGCATGCGGGATCAAGCAAACCTCTTACGCAATTTAGCTTCTACCTCTAAGAAATCCAAAGGAAATAATGCAACTTCCCCAGGGAATAACTCTCCCTGCCAAACTATAGCCATCGCCAGCGGAAAAGGAGGGGTGGGCAAATCTAGCCTAACGGTTAATTTAGGGATAACCTTCTCTCAATGGAAATACCGGGTTCTTATTTTAGACGGCGACTTGGGTATGGCCAACATAGAAGTAATGGTTGATGCCTGGCCCAAATATACTTTAGAACACGTTATAAACGGCAAAAAAACTATCCAAGAAATTATGGTTAAAACAGTGGGTGGTATGAAACTTATCTCTGGTGGTTCTGGCGTTGCCAGTGTGGCAAATTTAGATGGCCAGCAGGAAGAACGATTGTTTTATAATATGCATACTCTGGAAAAAGATAACGATATCCTCCTTATTGACACCGGAGCAGGTATCACCAGCAGTATTATCCGGTTCCTGGCTTCTGCCCAACAAGTGATCCTGGTTACTACTCCTGAACCCACCGCCATTACTGACGTTTATGGAACTATCAAAGTGTTGGCACAAACCAAAACTCGAAAAAAGGTTCATCTAGTAGTGAACAAAACGGAAAATATCGGCGACGGCAAAATTGTGTTTGAAAGACTCTCCAAGGTGGCGAAAAAAAATCTACCCGATATAAGATTAAGTTACTTAGGAGAAATCCCTAAAGATACTTTAGCCTCTACTGCTGTAAA
>CAZXDQ010000276.1:0-3109 GCA_964639405.1 uncultured Syntrophomonadaceae bacterium
TTATCGCTAAGGTATTTTCGGTAAATAATTTTTCTGCCTATTAGTTCTTCTAATGAAGCGGGCTCTTGACGAAGGAGGTTTATAAGTTCTCCTTCTCGGCGGTCAATCACTCTCCGGTACTCCCGAACTTTTTCGGAGATATTTTCAGTAACCATTTCGCCATGACTGGGCAGCAGTTGGGGCATATTCTGGTCCTCCGCCATTTCTTCTATCCGGCGCAGAGAATGAATAAAATCCTCCAGGTCGGATTTTAAATTACCGTACCAGGGTCCAAAGCTTCTCAAGTCAATATCCCCCGAAAACAGCCAGCTATCATTAATTAAAAATGAGCTGTGCCCAGGCGTATGCCCAGGAGTGTGGATCAATTCCAGCTTAACTTTTCCCAAATCCAGGATTTCACCGCCCCTCATAAGCCTTTGCACCGATACAGGCTTAAGAACCCGCTTCAGCCAATTATCCCCCCGCAAATGTTCTTCGGGGGTTGAAGTTCCGGTATAAGCAAAATATGCCTCCAGGGATTCCAGGGGCGGAACCTCCAAAAAATGAGCTCCTTTGTTAACTCCTGGAAAGAGATCCGCAAAGGAAAGGTGGTCCCGGTGAAAGTGGGAAAAGATTAATAAATCTACTCCCTGCCTGGCTAGATGATGCAGCTTTTGGCGGTCAGAACCGCAGTCTATTAAAACTCTCCCCTCTCCTTCCAGCAGCAATGAGTGGGAATATGGAAAACGCCCCTTATTACCCCCGGGGATCAGATAGACACCTCGATCCAACCTTTCTGTCATATCCTTTATCATACCCTCCAGAAATCTTATGGTGAAAATAAATAAGCTATCATTCTATCCCGGGAAGGAAGGGATATTTCCGTCCACACTTGAGGCCGCACAAAGAAAAAACCTGCTTCTTTTACTTTATCTCCAGTCAACTCTTCCACGGCTAGAGCGTAACTGTACACCTGAGGCAAATAATAATCCTTTTTGGAAGCAGTTTCTTCCGCTGTAACCCTATCGGTCTTGTAATCTGCTATCAGCCAACCTTCTTCCTCTTTTATTATAAGGTCTATCAATCCTTCCAATATGAAGCCTTCAATACTGAGGCTGAAAGGAACTTCCCGGTAAACCAGGGACTTTTTAGCCCTGTCCCACAGTTGACTGTTAAACACTCCCTCCATCAATTCTTTCAACTCTGCTTCATCCTTCCGGCTTAATCCCCAGTGAGTACCAGCTTCCTTAATTAATGCTTCTTTTTCCCCCAAATCCGGAGGCATGTTTATTTTTTCCATTACCTGGTGAAAGGCAGACCCCAGTTCGGCTTTTCTGCCCTTAAACACCCCTTCGGCATCATTTTTCCTCTCGGGTGGTTCTCCTCCTGGAGCATAAAAAGCCAGGGGAGAAGATCCTCCAGGCATAACAGTCAACCCACTGGCAGTTAGAATGGGCGAAGCCAGGGATTGGCTGCATATCCTTTGCTGCAGTTCACGTTTCCACTCGTTCCGCTTCTGGTGCCATTTTTTACCTTCACCCTGCTCCCGGGCTGCTTCTTCCTCCCCTGAAGCAAGCTTTTCCTCTACAGAACTCTTCTGGGGAATCAAAGGGTAATCCGCATCTACGGGAAGATTCATCTCATTTACCCTTTCTTCCGATATAAAACCCTGTTCTTCCAATTCCCGCAAGTAAGTGGAATAACCTCCGCCCCGGGTTTTTTGAGTCAAGGGGATGCATAAATAATCCTGAGCCCTAGTACAAGCAACATAAAATAACCTCCGACTTTCCGCTTCCTGACGGCGAAGCTCATCTTCCTTCAGTCCTTCATAGCCGTAAGTGGAAAAATCAGGTTTACCCCCTCCCCTAATCTCAAAACGGCTTCTATGACGATCTGCCACCAGCAGGGGAGGGCGTTGTTGTCCAGAAATAAGATTAGCCAATACCACCAGGCGAAATTCCAAACCCTTAGCCCGGTGGACAGTAAGCATGTTTATACTATCTCTGTCTTCCCCTTCCAGGAAAGATTCCGCCTCTTCTTTCCCCAAGTCTCGGGCATCTTTCAACCAGGAAACAAATTTTCGCAGAGTAATGGGTTCTCGTTTTTCCCAAAGACGGGCCAGGTCCAGGATTTTTTTCAAATTGGAAACCGCTTGTTGACTCCGTTCCTGCCACCAAAATATTTGCCTTACTCCCGTGCAGCTTACAATATGCTCCAAGTACGCGGAAGTGCTCATTTCCGGATTTTCCCGGCGAAGTCGGTGGCATCCCTCCAACACTTCCAGGGACCGCTGTAAGGAGGGAAACTCCCCGGAAGATTCTATCCCTGCTTGCAAATAATTGAACCTGCCTCCCCGATGGGCATAAAACAGCATCTCCTTTTCTGACAAACCAAAAATATTGCGTAAAGTAGATACTACCGCAATCTGATCGTGGGGATTATCCACAGCGGTTAACAAAGCAACCAGATCATGAACCTCTTTTCTTTTATAAAACAGTTTACCCCCTTCTAAGCGATAAGGGACCTGCATAGAATGGAAAGCTTCTTCGTATATATGCACTCCAGTAGTAGTAGGAAACAACACTGCCACATCCCGGTATTCCAGGGGGCGCTTTTTACCTTCTGCAGTTTCAACAGGAATAGTCCCCACCTTCTCCTGAATAAACTCTGCCAACCAACGAGCCTCTAAACGCCGCAATTCTTCAGCATTACTGCCATCCCACTCTTTAGGGGGGCGAAAAAAACTAAGAGGGGGGAAAGCTTCTCTGGATTCTATTTCCAACCCCTCTCCCTTCTCTCGACGGTAAGGAGATAAAGGCTGATAATCCGGCTGATAAGTGCGGTCGGGAACCGGTTCTATTAAAAACGAAAAGGCCTCATTCACCCAGTGGATTATTTTCGGTACCGTACGAAAGTTTTGGGTGATAGCCAATTCTTCCCCCTGCCTCTGTACCGACTGCCGAACTTCTTCGTACATCCGGATATCTGCTCCGCGAAAGCGGTATATTGACTGTTTAGGATCCCCCACCAGGAAAAGTTTTCCCGGTTGAAGCTCCACCTGGTTCCACTGAACAGCCTGGGCTTCCTTTTCAGCAAGGAACATAATTATCTCCGCCTGCAGGGGATCGGT
>CAZXDQ010000277.1:0-3098 GCA_964639405.1 uncultured Syntrophomonadaceae bacterium
CATCTTCTTCGGCAAAGACCCCGCCTGCAAACAGGCTCAAGGCAAACGCCAATGCTACTAGAACTGCTAGTGTTCTCTTAACTTTCATCTCAAAACTCGACCTCCTTTTACGATTTGTAAATCACGCTCCTTTTAATAGAAGTGTGATGCTTTCTGTTTATCACTCCCCCCTTTCGCAAACTTTAATTTTCTAGTCAATCTCCGCTTTATGTGGTGAACATCTCCGCTTTTGTTGAAAAGCAGCGGAGACAACAATCTTTATTGCCTTTACGAATGGATGAAGCCCTAAGCCGTAACCCTGTTTTACCCTGGCAGCTGTTAAGTAGTTTTGGGAATATCCCCATCATCAGTTACTTGCAAGATGGAATCAGTAGGGTAAAAGTGAAGGTTACTAGTTACGAGATACCTTCTGTTTGCTACTCCCCCCTTTCACATTATTTAATATTTTATCTAAGACCTTGTGTTAACACCCAAGTAGATAGATGTCTCGAGAGCGCTTATGACGTTATCTTATGTAACTATTTGCTTCTTTATCCGCACTCCATATTAACGAAATTTTTTCACTTGATCAACCCAACCAAAGCCCATTAAAAGCCATCATGCCTAAATATCTCAAATAAAAGTGGCTTAAAATTCTCTTTTTTTGGGGTTTTCTCCTTAAATGAGGTAATGTCCTGCTTTTTATACATATCCTTCTGCCTTTCAAGTAAATTTTTGTCTATACAGGACAGTGTGTAAACTCACAAGTGGTTACAAACATCTTAGAGAGAAGAACCTCTTTTAAGGCTCTGATTGGGTAGTTTTACACAGTTGAGGATAACTTTCATGCTGAAAAGGTTTTTGCCTTCGATTGTTTTCATTTCTACGTATAAAACCTGATTCCTCCTACTGTACGCATTTTTTTATAAAATATTTCTTTTTTAATGGTAGAAACTTTAACTAAAAATCCTCCCGGATAAAGTTTTTCCGAGAGGGGTCTATCTAGATCCTGAAAGCTCTTCTTTTATGGCTTATTCCACCCGCAGGTCTTCTCATTCTTCTACTACATTCATTAAGAATAGTTTAGATTATTTAAGGGCAGCCCATATTACTGCCATAAGTCACTGTCTTATACGTTCCCGGTTTTTTTTAATCCCTCGCTTGATCAACTTGGGGACTTGCTGACCGTTGTGGTGCGCCGCACTGCGGGCTTCCTTCCAGCGTTCCTTGGCCTGCATCCAATCGCAGCGGGCTTCGGCCAGTTCGGCGTATTGGATGATGAGGTCTACGTCGTGGGGGCTTTCCCGCAGCAATTCTTCCAGGAGCTCTTCCGCCAGAACGTATTCGCCGGAGCCGAAGTACTCCAGCACCTGCTTCAGGCGGGCATCGGTGCGGTCAGCTAGGAGCTTTTTCATCCGGCGGTACTTTTTCACCGAATCCCGGTAAAGGTCTACCGCCTCCGCAGGGTTGCCGTCAAACCGCACCTGTCCTTGGTCCAACCAGAGGGCCCGGGTACAGACTTTTTCCACGATGCCCAGGCTGTGGGTGACCAGGATCACCGTTTTGGCATCTCCCAGCATCTCCTGCATGCGGGCGGTAGCTTTTTCTTTAAAGGAGATGTCCCCCGCCGACAGGGCTTCGTCTACCACAAAGACATCGGGCTGGAGCACGGCAGCTATGCTGAAGCCCAGGCGGGATTTCATCCCGCTGGAGTATTCCTTCACCGGCTTGTGGATTTTATCTTCCAGCTCGGCGAACTCTATGATTTCCGTTTCCAGGTGGCGAATCTTTTTCTTGGAAAGCCCCAGCATCATCCCGTTGAGGTAGATGTTGTCGTAACCAGAGATCTGCTCGTTAAAGCCCAGGTTGAAGGTAAGCAGGGCAGTAATTTCCCCGTTAACCCGGACGGAGCCTTCGTCGGGACGGTAGAGGCCGCTCAACGTCCGGCAGAGGGTGGTTTTGCCGGCGCCGTTAGGCCCGATAATCCCCAGTATTTCCTTCTCCTGGGCAGTAAAGTTGACTCCCCGAAGAGCCCAGAATTCATCCCGGCCCAGTTTAAATTTGATGCCCAGGTTATCCGCTTTGACAGTTTCCTCCTGCCCCACCTCGGAGCGGGTTTCCTGGATGTTGACAATTTTTTTCTTGCGCTTGGCCCGGTAAGAAGCCTCCTCCCGGTAGGCAGGAGCTACTTCGGCAGGGTCCCCCAGGGCGGCAACTTTCCCCTGGTCCAGCCAGAGGGCCCGGGTGCAGTTTTCTTCTACGAAGTCGGGATCCTGGGTGACCACCACTACCATCTTGGCTCCCCTGACCAGTTCGTGCATCCGCTTTACAGCCCGCTCCTTAAATTCCAGGTCCCCGGTGCTAAGCACTTCGTCGCTGACCAGGATTTCCGGTTCCAGGGCAGCAGCTATACTGAAGCCCAGGCGGGCCTTCATGCCGGTGGAATAATATTTGATGGGGTGCTGGAGAAAACGCCCCAATCCGGAAAACTCCTCGATATAGGGGAGCATGCGATCCAGCTTGTCCCGGGAAATGCCCATCATCAAACCGTTGAGGATAATGTTGTCCCGGCCGGAAATATCCTGGTTAAAGCCAGTGCCCAGGGAAATGAGGGAGGTGACTTCTCCCCGGACCTGAATGCTGCCCATATCCGGCTTCATCATCCCCAGGATAGTCTGGCACAGGGTGGTTTTGCCCGCGCCGTTGAAGCCCAAAATACCCAGGACGTCTCCCGGATAACCCTCAAAGGAAACTCCCCGCAGGGCCCAGATATCTTCAAACTTTTCCCGCTTCTGGAAGCTAAGGTAGTTGTGGACCAGGGATTTAAAATCCCCGGATTTCTCTTTTTCCCCCTGGTACTTTATTCCCAAATTGTCCGCCAGGATGAGGGGATGGCCGGAGTCCTCAACAAGAAAATCCGCCGGGGGCGACTCCTTCAGGGTGGAAGGGGGATAGGCCGGCTGCCGAACAGGCTGCGCTGAGGGCTGGGCCGCTGCTCGAGGTATATTCTGCTGATGCGGCTGCCGGGTATCTGCAGCAATTACTGGTGAAGAATTCTGCCGGTAAAAAAATCGGGAAAAAGGATTAGCTTTCAAGGACAACCTCCCCTCGCCGTCTAG
>CAZXDQ010000278.1:0-3087 GCA_964639405.1 uncultured Syntrophomonadaceae bacterium
ATGATCTAACCCTTTTTTATGGAATTCTATTAAAGAAAAACAGACCACCCAGGGAGTTTTTCTCCTAATCTGGCCCCACTACCAGCTTGTCTTTTATATTATTTTAATGCATAATACATCCTGCCAAGAAGAGGAGGGAATAAATTTGTGGAATAAAAGTTACGAAGCCATGCCCCGAGAAGATTTGGAGCAACTGCAATTCCTGCGCCTTAAACAAACGCTAGAAAGAATTTACCAGTTAGTGCCCCATTACCGGGAAAATTTTAATGAAAAAGGAGTAGAACCAGGGGACATTAGATCTCTAAAGGATGTTGCCAAACTACCCTTTACAGAAAAAGACGACCTGAGGGTCCATTACCCCTACGGTCTCTTTGCCACTCACTTGAGTGAAGTGGTAAGAATTCATTCTTCCACTGGAACCACTGGCATCCCCACCGTAGTAGGTTACACCAAACAGGATCTGGAAACCTGGTCGGAGCTTATGGCTCGCACCCTAACTGCTGCTGGAGGCAATCGAGATTCGGTGGTCCACATTGCCTACGGGTACGGTCTCTTTACCGGTGGCCTGGGAGTCCACTATGGAGCAGAAAAAATCGGTGCCACCGTGGTGCCAATTTCGGGAGGTCAAAGCAAACGTCAGGTGCGAATGATGAAAGACCTGGGAACCACTCTGTTGGCCTGTACTCCTTCCTACGCCCTGCTCCTGGCAGAAACCTTGGAAGAAATGGGGATAAAGCACGAGGAATTAAAATTAACCTCGGGAGTATTTGGCGCCGAACCCTGGTCGGAGAATATGAGAAAAGTTTTGGAAGCAAGGCTGCCCATACACGCCTTCGATATATACGGTTTAAGCGAAATAATCGGACCGGGAGTTTCTTTTGAATGCCAAGCCCAAAAAGGATTACACATCAGTGAAGACCACTTCTACCCGGAAGTTATTGATCCTGCTACCGGTGAAGTCCTCCCCGAAGGTTCCACCGGTGAACTGGTCATTACTACCCTGACTAAAGAAGCCCTTCCGGTAATTCGTTACCGCACCCGGGATATTACCACTTTAACCAAGGAAAAGTGTTCCTGCGGACGTACTATCATGCGGATGTCCAAAATCAGCGGCAGAACCGATGACATGTTGATTATCCGGGGGGTCAACGTGTTCCCCTCCCAGATAGAAAGCGTCCTTTTAAATATTGCAGAAACAGAACCCCATTATCAGTTGATCGTTGATCGGGATGGTTCTTTAGATACACTGGAAGTGTGGGTAGAAGTTTCAGAATCCATGTTTTCTGACAAAATCCGGGGGTTGGAAGAACTAGAACGGCTTATCTTTGATGAAATCCACAGCATTCTAGGAATTTCTGCAAAAATTAAGCTGGTGGAGCCCAAAACCATAGAACGAAGTCAAGGCAAAGCCCAACGAGTTATTGACAAAAGGGAACTTTAATTATCTAATACCGTGAGGAGGGAGTTATTATGGTAAAGCAGATCTCACTTTTTTTGGAAAACAAGTGCGGACGCTTAGTGAAAGTGTGTCAAACTTTAGGGCAAAAAGGCATAAATATAAGAGCCCTTTCTATCGCTGATACTTCCGATTTCGGCATCCTCAGACTTATTGTAGATCGACCGGAAGAAGCTTTGGCTGCCTTAAAGGAGGAAGGTTTCATGGCCACAGAAACCGAAGTTATCGCCGTGGAAGTTCCGGATTCTCCTGGAGGATTAGCCGACGTACTAGCCCTCTTGGAGGAAGCAGAGATTAACATCGAATACCTCTATTCTTTCGTCGAAAAGCCTGCGCAAGACGCATTGATCCTAATGCGGGTGGATCAAATTGAAAAAGCTAAGGAAATACTGAATAACCACCACGTGCCCCTTATCGGGGGAGAGAGAATCTACTCCCTTTAAAGTTAGCGCACGTTAAGTGGCGAGCCCCTTCGGGCTTAATTTTACATTTATTGGCTTAGAGGAGTGGAAAAGATGTTGCAGAAGCAGCAAAATAATCTTCAACAGAAAGACTATATGAGCAAAGAAGAAATTGAGGCTATTCAAGAAAAAAAATTGCTGGAAACGGTAAACTGGGCCTACCAACGCAGCCCCTTTTATCAAAATCAGTTTCAAAAACACGGTGTCGAGCCGGAACACATCCGGGATCTTTCCTATCTGTCTCGGTTGCCTTTCACTGTAAAGTCCGACCTGCGGGAGGCTTACCCCTTTCAGCTGGCTGCTGTTCCTATGGAGGAAGTTCTCAGATTACACGCTTCTTCAGGGACCACCGGAAAACCCATAGTAGCCGGGTATACCAGAAAGGATTTAGAGGTCTGGTCAGAAATGGTAGCTAGAGTATGTTCCATGGCAGGCGCCACTCCCCAAGATATGGCCCAGGTCTCCTTTGGCTACGGACTTTTTACCGGCGGTTTCGGCCTCCACTACGGACTGGAACACCTGGGTGTTACGGTGGTGCCTTTCTCCAGCGGCAATACCGAAAGGCAGCTGGATTTGATGCAAGACTTTGGCACTACTGTGCTGGTAAGCACTCCCTCTTTCGCTCTTTATATGGCTGAAGTAGCCTGGGAACGGGGAATGAACCCCCGGGACACCCAACTTCGCTTGGGCCTTTTCGGAGGCGAACCCTGCTCAGAAGCCATGAGGGAGGAAATCCAAAATCAATGGGGCATCCTTGCTACAGTTAACTACGGCCTTACGGAAGTAATGGGGCCAGGCATTTCCGGAGAATGCGAACAGCAACAAGGTATGCATATTTTGGAAGAAGCCTTTATACCCGAAATAATTGATCCGGAAACGGGAGAAAATCTTCCAGAAGGCGAAACCGGGGAGTTAGTGTTAACTCCGCTAATTAAGGAAGGCTTCCCCATAATTCGCTATCGCACTGGAGACATTACCCGCTTGCTGCCCGATCCCTGTCCCTGCGGACGCACCACCCGGCGCATGGATTACATCACTGGAAGAACCGATGACATGGTTATCGTTAAAGGGGTCAATGTTTTCCCTTCCCAAATAGAAGAAGTTTTAGCTGAAGTGAAAGAAGTTTCTCCTCACTATCAACTGGTCCTGCACCGGAGCAGCAGGGGATTC
>CAZXDQ010000279.1:0-1845 GCA_964639405.1 uncultured Syntrophomonadaceae bacterium
GGGGAGAGCTAGGCAGTAGGAACGAGCTATCACGCCACCTACTGCCGAGGTTCTCGTTTAAGTGCCAGTAGCTCAGTGGATAGAGCATCGGACTTCTAATCCGAAGGTCGGGGGTTCGAATCCTCCTTGGCACACCATTAACATGTGGAAGTGGCGGAATTGGCAGACGCGCTAGACTTAGGATCTAGTGACTCGGTCGTGTGGGTTCGAATCCCACCTTCCACACCACACGGAGAGGTACCCAAGTTGGCCAAAGGGGGCAGACTGTAAATCTGCTGGCGGAAGCCTTCATAGGTTCGAATCCTATCCTCTCCACCACATTAATTACATTACTTTATTTTTTTCTTGAAGCATAAGTTGGCCAAAATAGTAAAAATACGCTTAAACGCCCGTAGCTCAACGGACAGAGCAACTGACTACGAATCAGTAGGTTAGGGGTTCAAATCCTCTCGGGCGTGCCATTTTGTATATAATGCAGGATTTTTTGTCATAAATACCGAATTATTAAGCATGATGGAAAATGATATTATCTTGAAAGCACAATCAGGAGATGAGGATTCTTTCTCTTGTATTGCAAGAGAACACGCGTCGCTTATTTATAATATCATAAACTCATTTCATATTAAAAACGGAGACCGAGACGATCTCTACCAAGAAGGATTAATAGCTCTTCATAAAGCTGTTAAAAAATATAATCCCCAAAAAGAAGTTCCGTTTTCGGCTTTTGCAGGAAACATAATCAGTATTCACTTGATCGGGGTTTTAAGAAAAAGTACACGGGAAAAACAGCAGATATTAAATAGTGCCCTATCTCTAGATGATATCAACAAGGGAATAGGTAATCTTATTCCCGCAGGCAACAACCCTGCCGATACTTTAGTTGAAAAAGAAGAAGCAAGCGAACTACATAAACAAATTAATTTAACCCTATCCAAAATGGAATCAGATGTTTTACATTTATTTCTCAGAGGCTACAGCTATAAAGAAATTGCTTTTAAGAAAGGGATAAGTAAGAAATCAGTAGATAATTCCCTAACTAGGATACGGCGGAAAATCTCCAAAGAAAGGAGGACATTTGATGACTAAAAGCAGTAAGTTTGGAGTATCTAAGCGAGAAAACCATGATGCGTCTGTTTTTTATAAAAGCAAAATGTACCAAAACGGTCAGATAAAAGAAGAAAAGACTCATGTTCAGGTTAATGAAATTGAACCCCAATACCTTAATCAAATATACTGCAACGACTCCAGAGACCTCTCGATCTTTCCCGATAACAGCTTACATTTAATGGTTACTTCACCGCCATATAATGTCGGAAAAGATTACGATAGCGACTTAACCCTGAATGAATATTTGCAGTTAATCAAAGATGTAATGAGCGAAATATACAGGCTCTTGGTCCCTGGTGGAAGAGCGTGCATTAATATAGCAAACCTGGGGAGAAAACCATATATTCCCCTAAACGCACACATAACTAAAACAATGCTCGATATTGGATTTCTGATGCGAGGTGAAGTTATCTGGAACAAAGAAGCAAGCTCCGGATCCTCAACAGCTTGGGGTAGCTGGTGTTCGGCATCTAACCCCACCCTTAGAGACGTGCATGAATATATCCTGATTTTTTCAAAGGGGTCTTTCAAGAGAATACCCCTAAACGGTCGTTCAAAGGAAAGCACCATAACCAAAGAAGAGTTTCTTGAGTACACCAAAAGCGTGTGGTCATTCCAAACTGAATCGGCGAAAAGGGTGAACCACCCCGCCCCGTTTCCGGTAGAACTTCCAAGGCGATTAATTCAGTTATACACTTTCAAAAATGATATAGTAATCGATCCCTTCGTGGGTTCGGG
>CAZXDQ010000279.1:1945-3086 GCA_964639405.1 uncultured Syntrophomonadaceae bacterium
GGCAGGTTTCTCAATTATTATGATAAAAACCCATCCTTGATTGATTTAATGCATGATACGGGCAAGAAAACACGTCCTTATATATCCAGTAAAGTAGTTCTATCTCCTTCAAGTACATCCTGGGAGGGGTCAAAAAAACAAGCAGGGTTGGTAAGGGTTAGCAGGGATTTAGTGTTCTCGTCTGTTTTGTATGTTTCTGTGAAAGCAGAAAGTGATGTGATTTTTAATAAATCACCCTCTTTAGTGTTTGAACACTTACCGCGTGGGGATGTAACTACAGAAAAGAAGCAGGATTGGTACTTGCAGGTGGCCAGAGATAAATATCAGGAACTGTATTCCTTCTTTAACCCCGAATCCCGAGGATACCCTTCCCAGATAGAGGATTACTGCCAATCCAAAGGGAGGGGAAGTTTCAAAGATATAGTAAACAATAATTATAACGAGGATGCACGACACCTTTACCACAAATTATGCAAAAAGGTATCCCAAGAATCAGCAGATATATTCAATAATAATCTATCCCAGAAAGATATTCTCTCTGAATACCTGTTCAGGATAAATTCTGTTTCATATATTCTGGCAGGGATTGATTGCAAGAATCAATTTGCAGTGGAAGTGCCAGATTCGACCACATGGAAAAACAATTACCGACTGGAAGAGGTTTATGCCTACCCTGTAAGCGCAGGTCAACCCGAAGTGGGTATAAGGGCTAAAGTTTGTGCCATAAATACCAAAGAATATTTCAATTTTGATTTTTCAGTTGAGGTTCGATGGTCTCACGGGAAATTCAATGGCAACCCGGAAGCTAAACTATACAAAAAATTTGCGTATAAAGATGTTCCGTGGTGTTATAATATAATTTAGGAGAAAAAAATGCACTACAAAGAAGAAATGGCTAATACAAGCTTAGAAAGACACACCGAAAATGTCCCCCATGATCAGCGTTATCATGTATTGCAAGATGGAGAAATAATATATTCCTCCAAATCTTATCCGCACGCCAAGGCAAAGTATGACAAGTTGAAGCCCCAAATAGAATCAAAGAAAAAGGTTGATAAGAGCAAAGCAATAGCTAATGAGATAGAGTCCAAAACGGCATTAGAAAAAGAATTATACTGGCATTATAGCTATAAACACCGAA
>CAZXDQ010000280.1:0-3079 GCA_964639405.1 uncultured Syntrophomonadaceae bacterium
GGGAAGAAGACCCGGCCTATATTGTAGATCTAATCCAGTCCTATATAGACCATAAAACCTACGATGAAGGATTAGAGAAGTTTTATCGGGCCAGAGAAGAGGCTGAAGAAGCAATTGTGAGTATGACCGGTAAGCTAAAGCAGAAAGGTGCCGGCAAAGAGGCCCGGAAAGTGGAGAAGCTTTTAAGGGATTACCGGGAAATGTTTGGCGTAAGAGAACTGCCCAAGTATTACCTGACCCAGGCCTTTAGTATTCTACGGGGTATTTTAAAAGAAATTGGGGAGGAATTAGTTGCCCAGGGCAGACTGGAAGATAAAATGGACGTATTTTACGTGAGTTTTGCAGATATAAGGTCGGGTGAAAAGCTGCAAGATCTGGTCAAGAAGAATAAAGAAGAGTATGCCAGGGAGCTTAACAGAACAGCACCCCGCATCATCACCAGCACCGGGGAAAGCATTTTTGCCGCGGCGGAAGAAAAAGAAGGCGCCTTACCCGGCATACCGGTATCCGCGGGATTCTATGAAGGCAAAGCCAGGGTGCTGCATTCGCCGGAAGAGGGGGCCCAATTAGAGAAAGGAGAAGTTCTGGTAACCAGAGGCACCAACCCGGCCTGGACTCCCCTGTTCCTAAACCTGGGTGCCATCGTTATGGAGACAGGAGGGCCCATATCCCACGGTGCGGTAGTTGCCAGAGAATACGGGATCCCTGCGGTAGTGGGGGTGGGTAAAGCTACGGAAATAATTAAAGACGGGCAGAGGGTTCGCGTGAACGGCGAATCCGGCCGGGTAGAACTGCTGGACCAGTAGATTGTTTTATAGAGAAAGGTGGAGCAGCCGTGAAAAATAAAAATATGATTCTATTGCTTACTAGCCTGGTGGTAGTGATGATAGGATACGGAATAGCCATGCCGGTCCTTCCCTTTTACCTTGACACCCTGGGGGGCAGTGGTATTCACTATGGCTTATTGATAGCTTGCCACGGGCTTATGCAGTTAATCTTTGCCCCGTTGTGGGGCAGCTTATCCGATAAACACGGTCGAAAGCCCTTGTTGCTCCTGGGGATGGCGGGCCTGGGTTTGGCTATGGTGCTTTTTGCTCTTTCCACTCAGCTGTGGATGCTTTACGCCGCGCAGCTTTTTGCCGGGAGCATGTCTTCCGCTACTCCTCCGGCGGCCCAGGCCTATGCCGCCGACAGCACCGGGGAAGGTGAAAGGGGCGGCGCTATGGGTAAAATTGGAGGAGCTATCGGCCTGGGATTAGTTTTGGGGCCCGGTTTAGGAGGGGTGCTGGCTTCTGCCTCGCTGGCTGCTCCATTCTTCATCGCGTCCGTCTTTTGTGCGTTTACCTTTCTGATTATCCTGTTGGGGCTTCCGGAGTCGCTATCCTCGGAAAAGCGGTCCTCTGGCATCCGGGTTAAGTTCATACAGGTCAGGGGAATGTGGCATTCTCTTTTCAGCCCCGCCGGTTTTGGCTTAATGGTTGCTTTTGTGGCCATATTTGGTCAGACCATCTTCTCCGGCGTGTTCGGGTTGTATGCCCTGGAAAGGTTCGGCTACGGCCCGGAGCAAGTAGGAACTATCCTGATGGCCATGGCCTTAATGTACGCATTAGCCCAGGGTTTGATAGTGGGGCCTTTGATTAAAAAATTCGGCGAAAAGAAAACCGCCCTGCTGGCCATGTTGGGCAGCAGCGCCGGGTTTGCTTTGATCTTACTGGCAGGAACTTTTGTTACCATACTGCTGGCCATGAGCTTCTTTATTCTGCTCAATTCCTTGTTAAAACCTTCTGCCCTGTCTTATGTATCCAAACATGCTACCGGCAACCAGGGGCAGGCCATGGGTATAGCGGAATCGTATATGAGCCTGGGTAGAATATTGGGCCCCTTATGGGCCGGGGCAATTTTCGATGTAAGCCTGTTATTGCCTTTCTTAAGCGGGGTATTGTTATTTTTCGCAGCATTCGTGGCTTCCTTGAAAAAAATTAGGTCGCAGGTAAATCCGGAGTTAACTGCCCATAATAAATTTACAAAAAGCTGTTAGCCCAAAAAGAACAGGGTCTGGTGACAGTAGGCAAACGTTAAAGAACCCTGTTAAGCATTGCTAGAGAAATAACGATACAGCGTCGGCTGTATCGTCAAAAGGATGCTGCTTCCTGTTGGGTGAAGCTCTTATAATACCAACTCCCTGTAAAATATATTTGTGCTAAAATACCACTAAGAATATTGTACAGAGCTCTACACAAAAAGGTAATTTTATTTTCAAAACAACAGTTGATTAAGAGGGGAGCCTAAAGCTGGGGAAACCACTGCGCAGCAGTTTAGTTCAATCCATATACCGATTAGGCTAATAATAGGAGGGTTTGTAAGTCTCAGTTGATATTTGATGTTCAATTTTACTATTACGAGGTGATCTTATGGACATTAGACTGATTATTTTGTTATCAGGTGTTTTAGTAGGGGGAAGTCTTATAATATTTGAAAAAATAAAGGGTGAAAAATTAATTTATAGAGATCGTTGGGATCCGGCACATTTTTTATATATTTAGAAGACATTATTTGGAGAAGGAAAGTAAGGAGGAAACGATACGAGGCTTAAAGAATGCTATTTAGAAGTGACTTAATTTTAGGGTGGGTTAGATTATGCCAATGCCAATGGGAGGCAAAGTGCCAGATTCGATTAACAGATCCCTTTTCATTGAACCAGAAGAAATGGAAAAATGGGAAAAAATGCTCTCTGTCAAAGGTGGATATTCTAAAGATTTTCCCAAAAATGAAATCGTAAAGACTTATACCAAAGAGTTCCCTTACGATTTTGAAGTGGACATTGAGATTCACAATAGCGATCCACCTTTCGTCAGAGGTGTACTTTATCGCCCAGTAGAGGAAGGCGATGAAATAAACATGCTTGAAGCGGATGAACATATTGCTTATCAGCTTAGTGGTGATTATTGGTTTAGCTATGAGGGTAAAACTTTTCGCTTTCGCGTTAAAAAAAATGCACTCTTCAATAAAGCATCATTAAAAATACAAGAGCCGAATTGGTTTTTACCTATATTGTTTTTTGGAGCCCTTGCCATACTTA
>CAZXDQ010000281.1:0-3072 GCA_964639405.1 uncultured Syntrophomonadaceae bacterium
ATTTTTCTTACTTACAATTATTGTGACGGTACTTTTCTCTTCTCTGCTGTTTCTTTCTTGTGCTCCTGCAGAGCAGAATGATAAAGAATCTAGTATAGAAGATAATGGAGATCAGGATGGAAAAAAGGGGAAAGCAAGTGATGATTTAGAACCAAAACAAGAAGAAGAGGAGAAAGAAGGTCAAGAAAAAGAAGATAAAGATAAGTCCTACCAGGAGGATTACCCCGAAGTGCTGCCGGATGAAATCCGAGATTTGCCTCCCCACCCCGAGGGGCAGATCATGATATTAATGTACCACGGAATAGGGGAATCGGAAGGGGAATGGCAACGAACTCCAGAGAACTTTCGTCGAGACCTGCGCACCTTGTACCAAGAAGGTTACCGATTGATTTCTATGAACGATCTTCTTGATGGCGATATTGATGTGCCGCCAGGAACCACTCCAGTAGTTTTAACTTTTGACGATGGGAAGGAAGGTCAGTTCCGCTATCTGGAAGATGAAAAAGACGAGGCGGGAAACCCCAAGATGGATCCCGATTGCGCAGTAGCAATCATGGAACAGTTTTATGATGAAAATCCTGATTTTGGTCTGGAAGCCAGCTTTTATATCTTTTACGATAATCCCTTTCGTCAGCAGGAATGGGTGGAAGAAAAACTTAACTACCTGGTGGATCAGGGTTTCGAAATAGGAAACCACGGTTACCGTCATGGAAATTTAGGGCAGTTGTCCCAAGAATCCAAAGAAGCAGTGGAAAAAGAGTTGGCTTTGCATATAGAAAGCACCCAAGATTATTTGCCCGGATATGAAATAAGAACCCTGGCTTTACCTTACGGAGCTTGGCCATCTCCCCGGGAGTTGGCTATAGAAGGAGAATACCAGGGAACCTCATACCAGCACGACGGCGTCCTGTTAGTAGGGGCTAACCCCACTCCCTCCCCTTTTCACGAAGACTTCGATCCTTATGCTTTACCCCGGGTAAGAGCCAGCGAAAAGAATACGGAAGGGGTAGGCATGTACGATTGGTTGGAATACTTTAAGGAAAATCCTGAACACCGTTATATTGCGGAGTAAACAGGGTATCCAGGAAGGGTTCGGTTTTATTTCTCCTCTTTTGAGGCAGGAGCTCGTTGGGGTATTTCCTCGAAGCTTGTTTCTTTGATTCTTCAGGTTAAATTCGGTGACAATGTTTAATTGTTACTATTTTTGAGGGATGCATGTAGTGTTTTGCATGGTTGCGACCCTTTTGCCTGCTGCTTAAAGCCTAAAAATATCTTTCCAGATAAGGGGAATCTAGTATTATCTATGTAACATCCATGTTTAAGACAACTCTACTAAAGGAGGGATTCTGACTACCTTATTTTATCTGAACTGCAACCAACTAAATACGAAGTATTTAAAGAAAAAACAGCTTTATTATGGAAGGATTTTTGGCATGTTAAAAACTATCAGGAGGTATTGTGCTTGAACCTGGGGAACTTAAAAAAATCAAAAAAAGTAGTAGTTATTTTCTCCCTGCTTTTTGTTGTATTTATTACAGCTAGTTGGGTAGTATTTTCCGGAAATGAAGAAGCGGCTGAAAAACAGGAGGATTCCAGTGAAGACATGAGAGACAAGGGGCAGGTAGTCCCCCCTGAAAACGGTGGCGAAGAAAACGACTTAGATGAAACTGCTAAAAGAGAACTGGAATGGAAAGAAAAAGAAGCATCCTTAAGAGAGGAATTGGGGAAATTTTTTGTGCCCCTTCCTTCCTTGGAAGAATTGGAAGAAGAGCCTTCCCAGGTGAAAGCCAGGGGTGTTTACTTAACCGGCCACACAGCAGGCAGAGAAAGTCGCCTAGACCACTTTATAGAATTGGCTAATACCACCGAACTGAATTCGCTGGTAATAGATGTCAAAGACGATCATGGACACGTTACTTATCCCAGTAATATAGATTTTGTAGAAGAAATAAACGCTGACAGAAAAGCGCCTATCAGTGATTTACAAGAGTTAGTAGACGAACTGCATCAAAATGATATTTATACCATAGCCCGGGTGGTAGTTTTTAAAGATTCCTTTTTACCTGAAAAATATCCGGAATGGGCTATCCAAAGAAAAAACGGAGAAGGAATTTGGAGGGATAGCAGTAACCACGGTTGGGTGAATCCTTACCAGAAAGAGATATGGGACTATAATATAGCAGTTGCCAAGGAAGCTGCTCTGATGGGATTTCAAGAAATACAATTCGATTATGTGCGTTTTCCCGATGACGCCAGGAATATAGAAGAAGAGGTATCTTACCCCGGTAACGATGATGCCCCCAAGGATCAAAATATTGCTGAGTTTTTGGAGTACGCCCGCAGCCGTCTGGATAATTATAACGTGCATATTTCTGCTGATACTTTCGGGGTTATTGCTACTTCTTGGGGAGATTCCGATGATATAGGTCAAACCTGGGAAAAGATAGCCCCATTGGTGGATTATCATTCGCCCATGATCTACCCCAGCCATTACGGCTACGGCTATTTTGGCTTGGAGGTCCCGGATGCCCATCCAGAAAAAACGGTTACCAGGGCCTTGGAAGATTCTCTTAAGAGAAATGCCCCTATTGAAGAGCCTGGTATAATTCGCCCTTGGCTACAAGCGTTTACTGCTCCGTGGATTAGAGGGAATATTTCCTATGGACCAGAAGAAATAAGAAAACAAATAGAAGCGGCCTATAAATTGGGTATCGAAGAGTATTTGCTTTGGAATCCCGGCAATTCTTATCCGGAGGCGGCCTTTATTTCGGAAGAAGAAACAGAGGAAATGATAGAGAGGTTTGAGAAACAAAGGGAAGAGAAAGGGCACGATGCCTTAGGGCATTCACCCCAAGATGCCACTGAAAAATTTTTAGAAGGAGTGAAAACCAGCGACTGGAGAGAAGCATATTACTTTCACTCTACAGATTTTGGAAAAGATCACCACCAATATGAAGACTGGAAAGATAAATGGGTTCCCCAGATAGAGGATTACGAAATCTCAACCTATGATCAACAAGGGAGCCGGGGAAAGGTAGAAATAGATGTTTCTCTTCAATACGAAGATGAAAC
>CAZXDQ010000282.1:0-3069 GCA_964639405.1 uncultured Syntrophomonadaceae bacterium
CTGTCTTCTTAGCGGCGGGAGCAGTGAGTCAGACAGTAGAATATGCTTTGGAAAACTTAAACCAAACTACTCCTGAAGAAAAATGTGGTTTGATTAAACTAAGACTTTTTAAACCTTTCCCGGAAGAAGAAATTATTCGTCTAATCAAGGATTATGAACTGGAGAAATTGATAATAATCGATCGTAACCTCCCCGGCAACTCTTCCGGAATATTTTATCAAGAAATTAGTTCCCTCCTTTATAAATATAAAATGGACCTGCAGGTTTACCAGTTAAACCTGGGAGGAGGAGTGGATCTTACTCATGATATGCTGCAAAACTGCCTGCAAAAAGTCGCTCAGGAACCGAAAGAAAGTATTCTCTGGGGGGTGGAATTATAATGTTGGAGACACCGATAGGCAGTTTTCAACAGGAAGAGTACATGTTTAGCGGCCACTCCGCTTGCCCTGGATGCGGGGCTGCTTTAACGGTAAGGCATATAATTAAAACTTTAGGCTGGGAAGCTCTATGGGTCATAACCGCTTCCTGTTGGAGCGTGTTAGCTGGCCCTGGTAACTTAAGAGCCTTAGATGTAACCATGATGCATTCTCCTTTCCCTGCGGGAGCTGCGGTAGCCAGCGGCTTAAAAAAAGGGTTAGTATCATTGGGAGACTATCAAACCCAGGTGGTGCTGCTAGCTGGAGACGGAGGCACCTTTGATATAGGCATGCAGGGTCTATCCGGCGCTGCCGAAAGAAATGAGGATATTATTTTTATCTGCTACGATAACGAAGCCTACATGAACACCGGGATGCAGAGAAGTTCTGCTACGCCTTATGCTTCCTATTCAACTACTACTCCCCATCCCTTGGTTAATGAAAATCCTAAAAAAGACATCGTTGGTATCATGGCAGCTCATAAAATTCCTTATTTGGCTACTGCTACTCCAGCTTTCCCTATTGATATGAGGAATAAATTCAAAAAGGCTTTGCAGATCAAAGGTTTCCGCTTTTTTCATTTATTCACACCCTGTCCTCCAGGCTGGGGAAGCGACAGCAGTATGACCGTAGAACTATCCCGCCTGGCAGTCCAAACCCGTCTATTTCCGCTGCTGGAACTTGAATACGGAAAAAACTGCATCATAAATTACGAACCAGGGGAAGTAGTGCCAGTAGAAGAATATCTAAATTTACAGCGGCGTTTTTCAGCATTAGAAGACCATCATATAAAAATGATCCAGGAAAATCTTGAGGATAACTGGGAGGAATTGCTAGCCTGGAGGAAGAAGTTATAGTTTCAGAAGGGGTATGAACATTTCGATGAATTTGGGATAAGGAGGTGGTAGAAGGAAGAGGTAGCTAGTTAAATTAATTGATTCCATCTTGTTTAAGAAATTGCCATCAACTAAACATCAAAGAGAATTCTAACATGACCAATCCCCATTTTTTTTAAAGAAAGGAGGTATAATAATGGCACGGGAAAGCTGGGCTTCAAGACTAGGTTTTATCCTTGCAGCAGCAGGATCGGCAGTCGGCTTGGGCAACATCTGGCGTTTTCCGTATGTGGCCGGTGAAGGCGGCGGTGCAGCCTGGATTATTGTTTATTTAATACTGGTTCTTATTATTGGTTATCCTATGATGGTCACGGAAGTTTCTTTGGGTAGAGCTGCGCAGAAGAACGTCTGGGGAACCTTCAAGGAGTTGGCCCCCAATACCCCCTGGTGGCTGGTAGGTGCCTTAGGAGTGCTAACCTCCATAGTGATCTTGTCCTATTATTCTGTAATCGGGGGCTGGTCTCTGGCTTACATTTTCCATTCTGCTTTCAGCAGCGTGGGGCCGGGAACCGAGTTCGACGTGTTCTTCATAGAGCATATTACCGACGTGTGGGTGCCCATTATCTGGCATGCCGTCTTTATGCTGATCTGTGTGGGCATAATTGCCGGGGGCGTAGTGAAAGGTATCCAGAGGTGGGTCCAGATCCTCTGGCCGGTAATGGGTGTTCTCTTGATAGTAATTGTAATTCGGGGCGTTACCCTCCCTGGAGCCGCCGAAGGACTTTCCTGGTACTTAGTCCCCGATTTCGGCGACCTGACGGCAGGAGCCTTTACTGCCGCCGTTGGCCAGGTTTTCTTCACCCTGAGTCTGGCCATGGGGATTATCATCACTTACGGTAGCTATTTCAACAAGCAGGACGAAGTGCCAGGCAGTGCCGGTTATGTAGTGGGACTGGATACCGCCGTAGCTATCATTGCGGGTTTCGCCATCTTTCCGGCAGTCTTTGCCATGGGCTTTGACCCCGGCGAAGGAGCAGGACTGGCCTTCATTACTCTTCCTGCAATTTTCGCTGAGATTCCCTGGGGCGGAGCCTTCTTCGGCACCCTGTTTTTCATCCTGCTGTCAGCAGCAGCAGTAACTTCAGCCATTTCGCTGCTGGAAGTCAGCGCCAGCTGGCTTATCGACGAATTTAATTTCAAGAGGAGCAGTGCCGCCATTTTAATGGGCGTTATAATTTTCTTGATTGGGCTTCCCTCTACCTTGGGATACAGCTTGCTGGAAGGAGTAACTATTGAGGCTATAGCCCCAGAACTGCTGGACGTTTTTGACTGGATCGCTTACCATATTTTCCTTCCCATTGGTGGTTTGTTGACGGCTATCTTTGCCGGACACGTATGGGGGGCTAAAAAGGCTCAAGAAGAAGCTAATACCGGAGTAAAGGCGGGCAAATTCAAAATAGGCGACTGGTATGTACCTATTCTCAAGTATTTGCTGCCCATAGTTATCTTTATTATCCTGGTATTGGGCTTTATCGAGACTTTCGCTCCCGAAATTCTGCCCTGGGAAGTCATCTAAGAAGTTATTATTAGTACACGATTTGCTTATGAGCTGGTCCGCTGGTAATCTGCGGGCCAGCTTAATTTATTAAATGAAAATACTTAACTTCTGGAAGAAAGGGATGACACTACATAATTATCTCCAAAAGTTGTTTTTCCCCAAATTAACAATGTTCAGTTAATCGGTAATTTAAGTAAAGGTAACTATTTTATTTATACTTAGCAGGATAATATACATAATATGTAGAATTATGTGAATA
>CAZXDQ010000283.1:0-3065 GCA_964639405.1 uncultured Syntrophomonadaceae bacterium
ATCACTTTATCATCATCTTTTTCTTCTATGCTAACCTCAATATTTTCTGTTTCGTTATCAGGTATACCCTTTTGAAGTTTAAGAAAGTCTCCATGAATATATGCTTCTCCATTGTAGTCATCAAAAAAATCACTGCCTTCATCTATTAACCACTCAGATGCTGCTTCTGCTCCCGATCTGGCATAATAATAAGCCTGGGTTTTGTCGGCATGCCTCACGGACTGCCTGGCTTCGGTGTTCATGGTGAATAAAAACCCGGTGGTCAGCACCATCAGCACCACCAGGAGCATTAACACTGTGATGAGGGCAGAACCTTTTTCGCTGTGCAGTATTTTCCCAACTGAACAATTAAATACTCGCATTAAAAACACCCACTCTAACCTATTTGGGGGAACCTATCGAATGCTTTGCAAGTTAGGGGAAATCTAGCAAAAATTAAAAGCGGGATGATGATAGGTCCTTGGACAGGAAATCTAGTTATAATAAAATGATACCATTTTCAAGCCCTGCTCACAACATTTTTCCTTATTTTCCCTTTCTTTCTTTTCACATAAGATAAATAGGTGCGCTTTGGCATCAAATTTCAGATACACTTAAACTACCTTGTCAACAACCTGGAAAATGCTTCCTACTTCTTTCCAAAGTTTTCCTACTCCTTTTCTATTACTCCTTCTTCCCAGCAGCACAACTCTATTTCCAAGCCAGGTAGGTAAGGCTGGAAAAGGGAGACCACTATAGGCTCATGATGCAATGAAGACTTTTGCAATCCAATCTTCCCTGCCAGTAAGGCTCCCCTGATTTCCTGCTTCTGCTCCTCAGAATCAAGCTCTTCCTCCGGATCATCCGGAAGCAGGGAGATATCCACCTCAGCGGGAGTGTAAAAGAGTACTTTGCCCGCCGATAAATCAGGGCTTTCCTTTATCCCTACCACTGATATTCCTTCCTTGGCTATAAAGGCAACCCCGCTTGAGTTTTCACTAAGGCTTCCTCCTCCTGGAGAGCTGACTCTGACGTCACCCTGCAGGCTAACTTCCCCAGCTACCAGGAAAGCCCCGTTCAAATATGCTGTGGCTCCTTCCGGGACTTCCACTGTTAAATCACCCCATACCACTACTAACCCGTCCAGCGTTAGAGTGCTATCCTCTTCCGGGAGGACCAGTAAATCCCCTTCTACCGCCATTTTCAGGGGTTTTCCCGGCTGGTAACAGGGCGGCCAATCTCTGGGGAGCTCATATTCATCCGCTCCCTGTAAGATACATTCCTCTTCTTCTTCCGCAGCGGAAAAATCCACCGGAGGAAGATCAAAATAAGAGGTTTCTTTACCGGCTTCTTTTATTTCAGCGGGAGAGCTGCACGTTTCCCCATCAATGATTAGCTCAGCTTGACCGTCCATAAACTCAGTGCTTAATCCTTCACTGTAAGAAAAGGGAACTGCTTCATCGCCTTCCAGGGGATCTATAACACTGCTGCCGGCAATGCGAAATTCTCCGCCGGCATGCACGTCGCCCTTCACTTCGCTCTCCTGGAGGGTGAGTTCCCGGGTCCCCACCAGAGCCTTATCATAAGGAGGCTGGAGCACTGCCACCGCCGACAGGTTAAAATCCATGTCCCCCTGGGAAGCAGTAGATACCATACGCCTGCTGCTGGAAGTTTCCTGGTAGAAATTTACCTGGTATTCAATGCCTTCTTCGCCTTCTTTAAAGTTCCCGGTTAATTCTTCTTCCCTATAAAAATCCTGGCGCAGGGTAGCCAAACCCAATTCCAATCCCGCTTCCGCAGCGTAATACAGGCGCACTTCTTCTTCCTGGAAGCGGGAAATGCGCTGCTCCTGAACCGAATAACTAAGAAGAGCCCCGCCCATAAACAGCAGAAGGGTAGAAAAGCCCAGCACCATAATTAAGGCGAAACCTTTGTCCTCCCTCCCCCACTTATCCCCCATGCCCTTCTTTCCTCCTTAGCGGTTCCGCGGGCGCACGCTGGTGGCAATAACCGTTTCTTCGCTGCCTTCTCCGGCGGTTAAAGTAATTTGAACAACCCCTGCTTCCCCTTTTTCAAAATGGAGATCCGTGATGTCCAGGGCTATTTTGTTGTGGGATAGGGTAAAAGCACCCCTCTTGCTTTCCCACACCAACTCCTCCCCGGCCAGGCGGTAAAGATAATAATTAGGATCACCATCCAGGTAATAGTGAACCTCTCCCGGAGATGCCACTTTCACTTCCTGGGCATAGCGCAGTTCCCGCACCATGGTTTCTACGGAGATCCGGGCGCTCTGCTGGTAGTCCAGGCGGTCCACTCCCCGCTGCCAACTGGTGATACCCGAATGGTAAAAAGAGAAGGCGCCCATCAACATCAATCCCACGATAGCCAACACCGCCAACATCTCTACCAGGGTGAACCCCTCATCACTAGCGAAGAACCTATTGCCCACTCACTCTCCCCCTGCCAAGTAGCTGGTAACCATCACCGAATGTTCCTTTTCCCGTTCCTCCCAAATAACTTCCACTTCTAACTGCAGCACCGGGGCTTTAAGAGGATAGTTTTCCCCATGGTTACCCTCTTCTCCCGGCTGGTTGGTCGGCTTTTCCACCGTAGTCCTCCGAGAATAATCCCCATAGGAGCCCTGCACCTCCTCAGTGTAAGGGTTGTTTCCTTCTGCCAGGTAGAACTCGTAAGCGTGTTGATACCCCCGGGCTTTTACCAGTTCCATCTGCTCCCGGGAATAGTTCACCGCTTCTGTCCGCTTACCCGAAAGAATGAGGAGCTGATAGCCGGTAACAAACATATTAAACACCGGAGCTACCACCATTGCCAAGATAGTGAGGGCCACCAGCAGCTCTACCAGGGTGTAACCAGCTTCCCCCTGCCCCCTACTGAAATAGTTTTTTTTGTCAATAATGGTTGGAGAAAGGTATTGATACATGGATTGGTTTTCCTCTTCTCTATACTGTTATCTCCCTGCTTTGCAGAAAACTGAGGAGGGAGGTGAAACTGAAAAAAGCTGGGATAGATTCAAGGGAAGCAGGCTCAAAACCCCAGATATCCCAGATACCACTCCCACAACTGCA
>CAZXDQ010000284.1:0-3059 GCA_964639405.1 uncultured Syntrophomonadaceae bacterium
TCTACTCTTCTCCTGGTGTAGACACCAGAAAAATTTCGCACAGCAGCTCCCGGGTGATCTTCAACCATAGCTCTTTTCCGGGCTCTCACCTCTTCCGGATCGCTGTGCAAATCGCTATCGCATACTCTCCCGTTCCTCACTGGTGAACAATTTACTCATTTAATAGTTCCTCTTATTACCCTTGGTTGAACACTTTTTTACTTATTCGGACGAATATTCCTCTTTAGAAGTTTCCGTTCCCCCCTCGGAAGAAGAATAAGAGGGCTCCATCCAGTCTTCCATTTCCAGGGCAGACAATTGTGATTCCATAAAAGAGCGGAAACGCATTTTAAAAATTTGTACCTGTTTATAAATCTCTTCGTGTTCAGTCATAATTCGGCTAGCTTTATAACGAGCATCTTCCACAATTCTTTGCGCGTCCTTTTCTGCTTCCTTGCGAATCATTTCTGCCTCGTGATTAGCATTGTTCTTTACCTCTTCAGCAGTTTCCTGGGCAACTAATATTGCATTGTGCATGGTTTCTTCTAATTTCTGATAGCTCTGTAATTTATCTTTTAAATGCTCTATTTGATCCTTTAGTTCGGTGTTTTCCTGCATCAAGCTTTCGTAATCTTTAGCCACTCTTTCAATAAATTCATCTACTTCTTCTACGCTGTATCCCCTAAAAGATTTGCCAAAATCCACATTGTAAATATCCATGGGCGTTAAAGCCATATTTCCCCCTCCCCCTTTTTCATACTTCTTGATATTCTATAATTTTCTACTACTCTCCTCCTTTAGAGATAGAATTTTTTTAAAGAAATCCTTTGACGATTTTTTCGGCTTTCCCCTTCTAACGATAGGATTTGCAAATTACTTCCTCCAGGAGTTATAGAAATCACATCCCCTAAAAGCAGTTTATGTGAGGGACTGGTTTCTTTTCGATAATTCACCAGGACCTGTCCACTTTTTGCCAACTGAGAAGCACGAGAACGGGAAACCCCTAACCCCAGACTAATAACAGAATCCAAGCGCAGGGAAGCAACTGTGCCCTTTATTTCCTTGGACTTCCCAGGGGTAACCTCCAGTTCTTCCAAAGGAATTTCTTCTCCATAAATTGGCCGGTCTTCCAGGCGCTGCATATTTAAAACCAAATTAACCTGATCAGGGTTTACAATAATCTGCAGCATACTACCTGTGGAATCCCATATCAAATCCCCCAGAGCATCCCGGGACAACCCCATTTCCATCAAACTTCCTAAAACATCTCTCTCGTGCATTTGTTTTATATCCAGTTGTCCTTCTAGTTGTCCTTGAATTCGCACCGCGGTAACTGGAGGAAATGAGCTAACTGAAGGTGTGTCAGCAGGCCAAAGGGAAAGCCGCACTCTCTGAGCTCCTGGGTAACCGCCAAACAATAAATGTTCTGCCTGGGGATATGTAGCCAACACCTCTTCCGCAATCTTACGGCGTAACGGGTTCAAAAATGGAGTGGTATAACTTCTTTTTTCTGCCATTGCCTTTTCTATTTCATGGGTGAGCTGATCTATCCAGCGGCGTTCTCCTTCTCCCTGGTATTTTTGCAAAATTCTTTCCAAATTAACTAACGCCCTTTCTACCTTGGAAACAGTAATTTATTTACCTTATATTATAAACAAGTTACTACAAAGTTATCAATATCCAGGCCAAAATCAAAGAAGCTGCCAAGACTCCTAAGCTCATAATTTGCAGTCGATAGATCACTTTGTGCAAAGGCACTGCGAAGTACTCGACAGTTAAAACCGGACACAGATGAACAGGGGAAACCAAATATCCCATAAGAGAAGCTAAATATGCTAATGAAAGGTACGGCCATCCCGCCATACCAGCAGGTATCAATGGAATAAGCAGAGGCAATGATATTCCTAAAGCAGCAATTTGATTTCCAGTAGCCAGTCCCGACAAGTAAGGTATGATCAAGGCAATAATAACCACGGGAAAGCCATACACACTTAGCAACTCAGCCAGCGGGTCTAAAGCTTGGGAAACCAAAACCAGTTCCTTAAATATCATGATCCCGGCAATGGTTATTAGGATGTCTACTTTTACTCCCCCCTGCAGTTTTTTAACTCTATCCCAGAGGGTGCTTCCTATATTTTTTTCCATCCACTGAACTAATGAAACCAGCACCGCCAAAGCCAAGCCGGTATAATAAGGCCACTCCAAAACCAACGGGAAGAAAAGAGCCACCAGGATAGGGAAAATACTATAAAGAAAAGTTTTTATTTGAACTCCCCTGCCTTCACTGCTTCTCTTCTTGAATTTATAGTTTTCTACCGACAAGCTCCGAAATATAGTGTTAAAACTCTGCAAAAACGCTACCAAAAAAGGAAACACTGAAAAAAGGATAATATAGTAGAGAGGAACCGTGCTCATCTCTAGAAAAGCAATCAGTGCTGGGTATAGGGGAAAGAAAAAATAGAATACGTGGCGGTAAAAAACATTTGCCAAAGCCAAGTTTTCCTTGGATATTTCAATTTCTTTTCCCACTTCACTAAGGGTGCGGATAAATAAGCCCCTCCAGGGATGGGCATCAGACCTATAAATGCCGGAAGGGCAGTAATTATATAGCGAGGATCGCCTATCATTTTTTTTATTGCCTGGAGAGCTCTTTCGATGCTTCCATTATAATAAAGCATTTCCCCTAACAAACCAATCCCCAAAATAGATAGCAACAGGTTATGGGTTACCGAAGATAGGGCTGCAACCCTTAATGCTTCTCCTGTTTCTGCCCAAGAAAGCCCACTTATCAGTGCCATTATCGGAAGGGCAGTCCAAATGCTTAAGCTTAGCTTCCAACCCCTGCGTATAAGCAGTATCATTAAGAGAAGAGATAGTAGTATTGCTGCTAATCCTATCAAAACAAGTCCGACTCCTTCTAATTCAATTTTCCTGCCTCTGCAATATCAAATGCTACCAGTGAACTATAAGAACATTCCTAATTATTGAAAGGATAATCAACAGTAAAAGAGGAGAAAGATCTAAATAACCCATGCCCATTTTTACACTGGGTATCATATTCCTTAACGGTCTTAACAAAG
>CAZXDQ010000285.1:0-3044 GCA_964639405.1 uncultured Syntrophomonadaceae bacterium
GCTGCTGCAGATGCTGGATGAGGTTTTACAGAAAAAAGACACCCGCTATTTAAGGCCGGAGCAGTTTCGTTCCCTCTAGTCTAGCCCTAAGTGGGTTCGGGTTAGTAAACCAGGGATGCCGATAGGGAAGCGGAGGTATTAAAAGGCATGAAACCCGTTAAGAAAGTAGAACGGGCCAAGGAGGCTGTCAAAAAGAATTTAGAGGTCCTTCGATGCCCTTTATGCCGGGAAGATATGGTTATTGGCACGGGGGGCATAGTTTGTTCCCAGGGTCATCGTTTTGATTTCTCCCGCAAAGGCTACCTTAATTTTTTGTCCGCACCGGTGAAAAGGATTTATCAGCGGGATTTGTTTTCTGCCCGGAGAGAAATCAGCGAGCAGGGTTTTTTTGACCCCTTGGTAGAGATGCTTGCTGAGCTGATACTGGAGGAGTGGAGCTTTTCTTCTGCTACTTCGGTCAAGCTGTTGGATGCGGGATGCGGTGAGGGTTCCCTCTTGGGCCATATTTTATACCGGCTGCAGGCTAGTTCTGGGGTCCAGTGGCAGGGATTTGGAGTAGATATCTCCAAGGAAGGCATCCAGTTGGCTACCAACCAGGATTCTAAAATAATCTGGCTGGTGGCTGATCTGGCAAGGCTTCCCTTTAAAGATAGGTCGATGAATTTGCTGGTGAACATCCTTTCGCCTGCTAACTACAGCGAGTTTGGCAGGGTTATCACCCAAGAGGGCACTTTGATAAAGGTGATTCCAGGCAGGGATTATCTAAAAGAAATGAGGCAGGTACTCAACCATTCTTCCTTCTCCTCGTCCGATTCTCAGCAGGAAGTGGTGGAACAATTTCGAAGGAATTTTAACTTGAGGGATTTGCAGCAACTAAGTTATCGACAAATGGTTTCTTCCCGCTACCTTCCCTCTCTGCTGCGGATGACTCCCCTTTCCTGGAATACTCCCGAAGCGGATTTTCAGCGGATTTTAAACCGGGGATTAAGCAGTGTTACGGTAGACTTGACGGTGATAAGGGGCAAGAAGACCATTTTTTAATCCGGATATTCTCTAACTTTTTGGCAGGAATTAGCACCAAGGTGTTGAAATTATTAGAAAACCGGAGGGTAGATTAATAGGGAAAAACCCGATGCGGTAGGGAGGTGCAAACCGGTTATGTTTAGAGAGGCTTCGGTAAAAGAAGTGATGTCTAAGGAGGTAGTCAGTGTAAAAACCCAGACGCCTTTGCGGGAAGTGGTGCAAATACTGGATAAGAGGAATATTAGCGGAGTGCCCGTAGTAGATAGCGAAAATCGAGTGGTGGGAGTAATTTCGGAAAGGGATATTTTAAAACACTCCCGCTGGATTATTGGTCATCCCGTTCGCAATTACAGTGAACTTTTTCGCAGTAGCGAGGCGGCTTGCGTGGAAGCCCAAAGAGGGATGGAAATGGTAGAATTAGTCGCTTCTACTACTGCCGGCAAACTAATGACCGAGAAGGTGTTTACCGTTCACCAGGATGCCCCGGTGTTGGAAGCGGTACAGCTGTTGAATCAACACGGGATCAACCGGCTACCGGTGGTAGACGATGAAAATAAGCTTCAGGGTTTGGTCACCAGGGCCGATGTAATTAACATCATCGAGAAATGGGCGGAAAGCAACCAGATTTAAGGAGGGGAGAGCATGAACCTCGGCGATAGCAGATTTTACCAAGTGTTGACAGAAAAAGAAATAGCCGAAATTCACGAGGCCAGCATGGAACTTTTGCAAGAAGTAGGCTTCAGCATTACCTATGAACCCCTGATGGATCTTCTAGAAGAAAACGGAGCCTGGGTGGATCGCCAAGAAGGTAGGGCTTACCTGCCCCGGCAGCTGGTTTCCCGCTGTGTTAAGACTGCCCCTGGCGAGTTCACATATTTTGGGCTGGAAAAGGGCAAAGAGATAAACCTGGGTGGCGGTAACGTCCATTTTGGCACTGGGGGGAAGGCCCTCTACGTGTTGGATTCCAGCCAGGAAAGGCGTCCAGCCTCCTTACGGGATATTGCTGATTTTGCCCGCTTAAGCGATCAGTTAGACCCGGTAAGTTATTACATCGTTCCCGTCCATCCCCATGACGTTAATGTTAACTCCTTGGAAGTATGCTCTTTCTATAGTTCTTTAAAATACACTGGAAAACCGGTAATGGGGGGAGTTTTCAGCCTGGAAGGGCTTAAGCAGGCCATCGAATTATCCGCTTATTTGAGCGGCGACAAAGAAAAGTTGAGCCGGGCCCCCTTTGTTGGATTTATCACTTCTATTACCAGCCCCCTCCAGGTAGATCGGGAACGGGCGGAAATCCTTATGGAAGTAGCCCGCCACCGCCTGCCCCTGGTGACTTCGACTGCGCCAGTGGCGGGGGCAACTGCTCCGGTCACCCTAGCGGGCACCTTAATAATGCAGAATACAGAAGCCCTTATCGGTATTGTCCTTAGCCAGGTAGTTACTCCGGGCACTCCCATTTTCTACAGCGCAGTGCCTTATTCTATGGATATGCGAACCGGGACCTTCTTGGTGGGCAGTATAGAATCCGGGTTGATGAACGCGGCTATTACCCAAATGGCTCAGTATTATCGAATCCCCAGCTATTTGAGTGTAGGGGCCACCGATTCTAAACTACCCGACGCTCAAGCTTCTTACGAAAGTGCTTCCAACTGTATGCTGGCAGCTTTAGCTGGAGGGGACTATATACACCAGGCCTTTGGTCTGCTGGACGGCGCTATGACTATTTCTTATGCTCAATTTGTAATAGACAGCGATATTGTAGGTAGCTCTTTGAGGGCTATACGGGGTATTGAATTTACCCCGGAAACTAAAGCGGTGGATGTCATTTCAAAAGTGGGACCGGGGGGTAACTTCCTTATGGAAAAGCATACTGTCCAGCACATGCGCTCGCAGAGCTACATGCCCCGCACCAGCGTGCGGCAGAGCTACGACAGCTGGTTCCAGGCTGGCAAGAAAGATACTCCTGAAAAAGCCCGGGAAGTAGTTCAGCAGTTGCTGGAAGGTGAGCCTACTACTTATAT
>CAZXDQ010000286.1:0-3037 GCA_964639405.1 uncultured Syntrophomonadaceae bacterium
AAAAAGAGGCCTCTGCCTCCCAGGTGCTCCATACCCACTTCGAAGGAAACCCTGGTCCTGGTAGAAGGCTTCTGGAAAATCATAGCCAAAGTCTTTCCTTCCAAATGACGGTGGGGGATCCCCCCTCGTTGTTTTTCCTTTAAATCCTGTGCCAGCTCCAGCAGGTAATCGATTTCTTCCCCCCGGTATTCCAGGAGGTTTATCAGGTGGCGTCCTTTAAAATCCCCGCGCATAGTTATCAACTCCCCGTTTCTAAGCTCTCTTGGAATATCCGGGCGAAGGTGTTCACTTCCTGGCTGGTAATAACAAAGGGGGGAAGGAGCCTGATAATCCGTTCCCCGATGGCGTTAACCAGCAGTCCCTTCTCCATGCAAGTTCTCTGCACTTCTTTAGCCCGGGGTTCATGCAGCTCTATTCCCAACATCAAGCCTTGTCCCCTTATTTCCTTTATGGTCCCCGGGCAGGATTTATCGATATCCCTCAGTTTTTCCCTGAACTCTTCGCCCCTGGCCTTCACCTGAGCTAAAAGTCCTTCCTGAAGAAGCACCTGCAGCACTGCCAGGGCTGCTCGGCAGGATACCGGGTTGCCCCCAAAGGTAGAGGCATGGTCTCCGGGGCCCAAGCCGGCAGCCAATTCTTCCCGGCAGATCATGGCCCCCAACGGTAGCCCTCCTCCTAAAGCTTTAGCCGAGGTTAAAATATCCGGTTCTACCCCGTATTCCTGGTAAGCCCACAAACTCCCGGTCCTGCCCACTCCGCACTGGATTTCATCAAAAATTAACAGGAGGCCTTTCTCATCGCAAAGACGGCGCAGCCCCCTTAAAAACTCGGGGTCTGCCGGATAAACGCCTCCCTCTCCCTGGACTGGCTCTATCATAACGGCGCAGGTTTTTTCTCCCACTAACTCCGAGAAGGCATCCAAGCGGTTAAAGGGCGCATAATGGAAACCTTCCAGCAGGGGCTGGAAATCTTTTTGGTACCGGGTCTGTCCGGTAGCAGTGAGAGTGGCCATGGTACGGCCGTGGAAAGAATTTTCCGCAGTTATTATTTGATAACGATCTTCACCGCTTTGCTCTCGGTAGAATTTACGGGCTAATTTTATAGCCGCTTCGTTTACCTCTCCCCCGCTGTTGGCGAAAAAAACTTTTCCTCCCAGGGAATTTTCCGCCAATCTTTGAGCCAGTTGAGCTTGGGGGGCAGTGTAATACAGGTTGGAAGTATGCATTAGTGTCTCTGCCTGTTCCTGGATGGCTTCTACCACTTTAGGGTGGCAGTGCCCCAAGGAGTTTACTGCCAAACCGGTTACCAGATCTAAATATTCCTTGCCCTTGTCGTCCCAGACCCGAGAACCGGAGCCTTTTTCTATCCTCAGGGTAGCCTCGGGCTGCCTTCCGTAAGTATTCAAGACGTAGCGGCTGTCTAACTCTTTTATGTCCATTACTTCTCCCTCCCACCATGCTCTTTTCTTAACTCTGCCAGGCTGCTCCTTTTAGTATTCATCTCCAAGCAATTCTTCTTAACCAAATTCATTACCTACCTTATCCCTAACCACTTACCTCTAGCTATTCATCTCTAACTACCATAGTGCCGATGCCCTTGTCGGTGAAAATTTCCAGCAACAGGGAGTGCTGGACCCTTCCGTTGATAATATGGGTCCGGGAAACTCCTCCATACAAGGCTTTTAGGCAGGACTCTACTTTAGGGATCATCCCCTGGTTTATGCTTCCTTCCCGGATAGCGGTATAAGCGCGATCCTCAGAAAGAGTGGGAACCAAAGTGGAAGGATCCCCGGGATCATCCATGATACCTTCCACATCGGTGAGAAGGATCAGCTTCTCCGCCTGCAGGGCAGCCGCCATTTCTCCAGCTACGTAATCGGCGTTTATGTTTAGACCGTCGGCGCCCTCCTCTTCCTGGTAAGATTTGCCGATAGAAGAGACTACTGGGATGTAGTTCTGTTCTACCAGCGTGGTTAGCAGGTGAGGGTTGATCTTTTCAACCTCTCCTACCTGCCCAAGATCTATTTCTTCCTCTTCCCCATCGACCTGGACCGATTGGGGCGGCAATTTACGAGCCACCATCAAGTCGGAATCTTTGCCGCTGAGCCCCACGGCCTTCCCCCCGTAACGGTTGATCAAACTGACAATCTGCCGGTTTACCTTACCTACCAGCACCATCTCCGCCAATTCCATAGTTTCTTTATCCGTAACCCGCAAGCCCCGGGAAAAAGTGGGCTCCAACCCCACTTTATTCATCCAATGGTCTATTTCCTTGCCTCCGCCGTGGACTAAAATGGGGTTTATGCCGATGTACTTTAGCATAATCACATCCAGGATGACGGATTTTTTCAGTTCTTCGTCAACCATGGCATGGCCGCCATATTTTATAACAAAAGTTTTCCCGGCAAACCTGCGAATGTAAGGAAGAGATTCGATCAGCACTTCTGCTTTGGCAATGAGTTGATCCATGTTTTTGGGGTCTTCCTCGTTTTTCCTTTCCACCAACCAACTCCTCCTTCCTAAATGGTTAAACCACCCATCTCACTAGCAAAATTATTCGCAATGAACTTTCAAGTATTGCCGTTACGTACGATAGTCTGCGTTTATAGTAACATAACGATGGCTCAGATCCGAGCCCCAGGCGTGCAAGTTTTCCTCTCCTTGCTGTAGATCGATAGTTACCGGCACCTCTTTTTCTCCCATTACCACCGCAGCTTCCTCTTCAGCAAATTCCACCCTTTCCCCGCCGTCGGCCACCAAAACGGGGCCCAGAAAAAGACGAACCTTCTGGGGATCAAGGGATACACCGGCATTCCCTACCGCCATAAGGATACGACCCCAGTTAGCGTCTTCACCAAAAAAAGCAGTTTTAACCAGCAGGGAGTTTAAAACCGTTCGCATTATCGCCCGGGCAGTATCATAACTGGGAGCGTTCTTTATTTCCAGGGAAATAACTTTGGTAGTTCCTTCTCCGTCCCTTACCACCCGATACGCCAGATCCCGGCACACTGTTTCTAAAACCTGGCAAAATGCTTCAA
>CAZXDQ010000287.1:0-625 GCA_964639405.1 uncultured Syntrophomonadaceae bacterium
AAATACGTTTACTATATCAAAAACAAGAATTACCCCGACAGCATAGGCCAGATCTTTTGCTTTAAGCTGCAGCGCACCACCGGTTGCCACAACTGCGGAAACTCCACAAACACCTAACCCACAGGCAAGGGTGCTGCCAAACTTTGGATCAAGCTTGAATTTATTAGAGAAGTATTGAGTTATTCCTATATAGAGTAGCAAGAACAAAACAAGCACGCCCAAAAGAATGGGCCCGACTGCCAGAAGTTCTTCCAGAATAACTCTGGCACCCAAAACCATTATTCCTGCTTCCAGCCAAATTTTATGTGTATCTTTTACTCCTTTTTCAACTACACCTGGTAAACCGAAGGTATTGGATATTAATAATCCTGTTAAAATGCAAACTATTAAGTAGCTTATATAAGGAATCTGTTCACCTATATACCTGGAAAGCACTCCCACAACAAATAAAAATAATGTTCCGCATACCGTAGTTAATATTTTATCAACCGTTATCATTTTGAATCTCCCTTCAAAAAATTTGGGGTTTTCTCCGGTTTACCGTTACTATATCATCAACAATTTTAAGTTATTTAATGGAAGCCTTATAATATAAGGGGTCTGACGAGGAAAAAATAACGGTTTT
>CAZXDQ010000287.1:635-3037 GCA_964639405.1 uncultured Syntrophomonadaceae bacterium
ACAACTGTAAGAGCTAATAAAAAAAAATATAATGCCGGACAAGTAGATGCCGCTTACAAAAATAGGCGCAAAAATTAAATTTCAGGAATTTTTACGCCCAGCAAGACTATCAATAAAATAATCAAACCTAAGATAACAGAAATCCATTCAATTGAAATTTGAGTTATGATTTTTTTAAAATCCATGTTGTATTTTCTCACACTTTCAAGTAATAAATATTTCACCAGTTTCCGAGTTATAAAGAAGCAACTGAAATCTACTTTTTGGAAAGACGACCGGCTAAAACATCAAGGGCAAATCGCTCTCAACTTCAACCACCAGCTACCAGGGGGAAAAACGTTAGAACATCACCATCCCTAATAGTTAGAGCACTATCCCATTTGCAGCGTTGTCCGTTTAAAAATACTATATATGCTGCTTTTTCATCGTTTGCCCCCCAGTCCCGGTAGTTATAGTGTTTTGTTAAAACTTCTTTTATTCCCTCAAAAGTGCCTTTCTGCACGTTTAGAGAAGCTTTTTTTGCTCCAGCACGTACTGATATATACCCCACAAACTCAACCGTAACTTTCAATTATCATGCTCTCCTTTGAAAGCTTTATCATTCTATTAACCAGTCCAGACCCAGTTCCCTGATTTTTCCGACCAGAGGTCTCCCTGTTTTTTTGTCCCACTCACATTCTTCGTAGAATTCATCAACAAGCAAATCAAAATTTTCTATATAATGTCCTTGAGAAGGCCCTCTAGGTAACTTTTCTTCAATCAAACGAGAAGGCAAAGCATCCTCTTCCCTGGTTACTCCTTCTCTTACATTAAATGCACGTTCAACATTACTTATCCTTTCTGCAGCTTTAATTAAGTCCTCATAACTATAATCAAAGCCAAGTGCCGCAGTAATTAGTTCTACCACCGTTTCATCAGGGATAGTTTGAAAAGTACAAAGAACCGCAGAATCGTATAAAACCCTTCTTTCACGCATTTGTTTAGTTATTTTCCCCTTGCCCTCTTCCTCAAATCTATCTTCATTTTCAACTTCAACGGAAACGGTACGTCCTCCAGCGTGATGACAACCGCCCCTGGGGCCACAAGCATAAACAGTGGCCATACCTTTGCTTGCCCTGGGATCATATCCGCCCAGTTCAAGTCCTTTTGCATGCATGGCAAAACGTTCCGAATTATGCCCGAATCGCTTGGCCATTTTCCGCGTTCCTTCTGCTAGAACATCCCCAAAACCACGTCTGTATGCTATATCTATAATTAACTGCTCTATAACTTCTTTATTACCAAACTCTATTTCCAAACCCCCGGTATCTTTTTTGGTTATAATCCCTTTTTCCATACACTCCATGGCAAAGGCTATGGATACCCCGGTTGATATGGTGTCTAAACCGTATTGATCGCACAAGTAATCTGCATGAGCAACAGTATTAAAGTCGTTTATCTCCAAACACGAACCGAAGGAATAAATTGTTTCATACTCAGGACCTTCCGCAACAACCTCACCCTTGGAAGTATAAACTTTATTGAGTTTACTGCAAGCAACTGGACAGGGAATACAGCGTTCGGGTTTCACCAGATGCTTTTCCTCCATGTATTCTCCGGTTAGCTTGTCTGCCTCCATCCCAGAATACTGAAAATTTCTAGCAGGCAGTATCCCCAGATGGTTCATGCCGTCAATTAAACCAGCAGTGCCATAGGGCTTTAACAGATTGGCTGTCCTGGGGGCTTCGGCAGACTGTTTATTTGCTTTCTTGGCAGCTTTTTTAAATTCTTCCGGTCGTGCTACTTGCGCCTTACCGGTTCCTCTTATAGCAATTGCTTTTAGGTTCTTACTCCCCATTACAGCACCTGCACCACCCCTGCCTGCAGTTCGCCTTTCATTATAAATACAAGCGTAAACTACATTATTCTCACCTGCAGGCCCTATTGAAGCTATTTTGAAATCTTTGCCAAGCTCTTTTTGTAATGAGGCTTCTGTATAATAGGTATCTTTACCCCTAAAGTTAGAGGCGTCAACTATATCCACTCTTCCATCATCTATAATTAAATAACTTAACTCTTCCAGAGAACCTTCGATAATAAGGCTATCGTAACCAGCACGTCGCAGCGCAGGCCCAAACTGTCTCGTAGATATTGACATAAGGTAAATCCCGGTTTGTGGTGATTTTGTTAATACTACATATTTGCTAGTTCCAGGGGCTGACGTAGCCGCCAGCGGACCGGTGGTAAAAATAAGCTTGTTTTCTTCTGACAGCGGATCAATACCTTGATTAAGTTCATGATATAGCAAAAAAGCACCAAGCCCTCTTCCGCCAATAAATTCAGTCCTGTCTTTATAATTAATAATCTCTTCCCTTGAATCTTTAGTTTTTAAATTAATTCTTAACAGTTTGCCGTCCAAGCCA
>CAZXDQ010000288.1:0-3031 GCA_964639405.1 uncultured Syntrophomonadaceae bacterium
AGTAGTTACAATTTGATTTATATTAATAAACCGTGCTTGCTTGCGGAAGGTTTAGATAAATTAGACAAAATATGGCTACGTATGGTGCATTTGAGTTCCAGTGTGGCACTAACATGCACCACTTTAACCTTGCTGCTTTCTTCTTATATTATTGGGGGTTTTGATAAAACAACCCGTCTTATTTCTATTTGTTTGGTGAGAGTGTGGAAACTTATTTTCACAATTTTAAATGGCACAAATATTGCAACAACTTCTAACAAAGAGAGGTGGTGAATAGAATGCCGGTTGAAGCAATTATAGTCTGGCTGGCTTACGGTGTATTGGCTTTTGTTACTGGAGGCATTGCCATGTGGAAAACGGAAAAGACGGGAGTAAGGCGTTGGGGGGCGTGTGGTAAAGTATTATGTCTCGGGTACGGTTATACCGGGGAAGAAATCGGAAAAGCCCAGGAAGAGGAGGTGAATAAATAATGGATATGAATTTGTTAATTATTGTGATATTCATTTATTTAGTTGGTTTGTTTGGTTTTGGTAGGCTGGGCTATAAAGTCTCCAAAACTTACAGCGACATAGTTTCCGGCAGCTGGAACATGGGTTTATGGCTATTGGTAGGAACCTTCACTGCAACCTGGGTAAGTGCGGTATCGGTAATGGGTTTTCCCGGCATGTTGTTCGGGGTGGGCCTGGTGGCTATTTCATCGGTTTTTGGAGGGTATTTTTTCGCCAACACCCTTATGCCTATACTGGCTTATAAACTGAGAAGGCCCAGTATACCACCGGCCACCATACCCGAGTATGTCAGGTTGCGCTTTGAACCTCACGTAAAGAAAAGTGGTTTGCAGGTAATCGGCGGATTGGGAATGACCCTGGGATATCTGGCGTACGTTTCCATCCAGATCAGTGCTTTTGGTATACTGCTTTCCAGCATTACGGGATGGCCTTACACGGCGTGTATTTTTATATTTGGTGTGTTTGTGCTCTACGTAGCTGCAGGAGGCACCCTCTCCGTTTCCATAACCGACCTGTTTAACTCGGCAATTATCACTATAGGGGCAATAATTGGGGCGGCGTTTATTTTACCAGAAGCCGGTGGATGGACTGGCATGTGGGAAACTTTCCTGGCTTCGACAGAGCCGGGTATAATCGGAGGCGACCCCATTCCGGAAGGTCAACTGGGTTCTTTGCTGGGTCCCTTCTCTTTGTCGGGGGTGATAGGTCTGTTTATAGCGGCTGCTGTGGGTGGGTCCCTGGCACCTCACTGGCCTTCGCGTATGTTGTACGCCAAGAATGTTAAAACGGCTATCATGTTGCCGATAGTTGCCCAGATAGTTATATGCTTCGTGGTTTTTGTGGCACTGCTAATCAGTGGGGTGGGAGGCAAGGTGGTAGTAGGTTCAATTGACGCAACGGATACGGACTGGATAGTTCCTTATGTTTTCATGAATTATGTGCCCGGGCTACTGGGTGCTATCGGGATAGCTTCGCTGCTGGCCGCCGCCATGTCTACAGCCAACTCCATGATTTTTCATGGTGCTCTTGCGGCTATATATGACGTTTTTAGAACCCTCAAAGGGGAGAGTTATCCGGAAGAGACCCTGCGCAAATGGACGCGAATTCTCGTGGTTGTTGTGGGGGTAGTGTCTATCCTCTTTGCCATTGACCCCCCAGAGTTTATAGGCATTATGTCTGCAAAAGTTTTCGGCTTTTGGGGCGCCACCTTTTTTGTGCCGATGTATATAGGGTTGTATTGGAAGAGGTTAAACCGCCAGGGAGTATACTTTGCTATGCTTGCCGGACCCGCCATATATCTACTTTTCGACTACCTTATTGCCGAAGGTATGATGTGGCCGGTAATTCCGGCAATAGTCTGGGCCGTGGTTATAGCTGTAACAGGAGCAGTGATTTTGTCCTATGTATATCCACCTTCACCCAAAGTAGGTTGGCAGCCATTTTTTGAAAAAGAGGAAGACGACGAAACCAAAAGAGTTTGGAATAGGGTGCGAGAGGATATGGTTAAGAAGTGATTTTGAATACAGTAAACACAGGTATATGAAGGGGCTGCACGGGGGCCCCTTCATATAGCCTGTTTTCCTTTCCCTGGGTATTTTTGCCAGATACAGTTTATAAATGAAGGGAGGGAAGGTAATGGGTGCTGATTATAATGATTATAAAACCTTGCTGGTGAATATCAGTAACAGCATTGTTGAAATTACTATTAACCGCCCGGAGAATTTGAATGCTTTAAATACACAGGTGTATGACGAGCTGTTTAACGTACTGGCCAACATGGAAAATATGGAAAACGTAAAAGCAATTATTATCACCGGAAGTGGTGAAAAGGCTTTTGTAGCGGGAGCAGACGTAGTGGCCATGAAAGATATGAGTTCACAGGAAGCCCGACATTTTGCATTGCAGGGTAAAAAAGTGGGACAGTGCTTAAAAGATTTAGAAATGCCGGTTATAGCTGCGGTTAACGGTTTTGCTTTTGGCGGTGGCTGCGAATTGGCCATGAGCTGTGACATAATTATTGCTACAGAAAATTCCAGGTTTGGTCAACCCGAAATAACACTGGGGATGATCCCGGGTAACGGGGGAACACAGAGGTTGCCTCGCCTGGTAGGGCTGCATAAGGCAAAAGAGATGGTCTTGTTGGGAGAACCCGTAAATGCCAAGGAAGCTTTAAAAATAGGATTGATAAATAAAGTAGTACCCAAAGAAGAACTTATGAAAGAAGCCAGGGAGTGGGCAGACAAGCTTTCTCAAAAAAGCAAGGCGATTTTAGGGCTTGCCAAGCATGCCATCAATAATGGAATAGAGGCAGATTTAAATACCGGCCTTGAGCTGGAAGTTAGTAATTTTGCACAGTGTTTTGCCACCGGAGACCAAAAAGAAGGTATTGCAGCTTTTTTAGAAAAGCGCAAACCTGAATTTAAAAACAAATAAGGGTGGAGCCGGTGAAAGGTCCAAGCTAAAAATTTAAAGACGTGCTATGAACAGTCAAGAGTAAATTTTGGTCTTTGACAATCACATAG